>JAQWLN010000080.1 GCA_029247265.1 Fuerstiella sp. | reverse complement strand
TCTCAGGCGAGCCATCTCTCTCTCGTTTCGCGTGCTACCCGCGAAGGGCAGCGGCTGCCTTCTCACAGCAGCCGTGGTTCAGGATCTCACTCCGAACCAATTTCTCTCTGCCCAAAAGGGAAAGCAAGGACGATGCCAATGGCACCAAGACAATCATTCAGTGCTGCTTTTCAGGATCACATCGAACCGCACAAATGATTTCGTGACAACAAGTTGCGCCACAATAACGACAATATTCAATTCTTTCTGTGACGTCACCATTCGACAACCTGCGACCGGGGATTTGTACTTTCTACAAGCGGTTACGAATGTACTTGTTACAAATTCGAGTAGCGCCGCTGAGCCGCAAGCTGTCATTTCTGCCGACACTGGTTAGGGTGCCGCCACTTTGACCGCACGGAATTCTTCAGATGTCAGAAATGGAACCGATCAATCCACTACAGCCACATGACGTGTGGATGAAAAAAGCCCTGGATCAGGCCCTGGTGGCCTACGATCAGGAGGAAGTGCCGGTCGGCGCCGTAGTCGTCTTTGAAAATCGCGTCATTGCTGAAGCATGCAACCAACGCGAGGCACTCAACGATCCCACAGCTCATGCCGAAATGATTGCCATTACGCAGGCTGCGGAAGCATTGGGTTCATGGCGGCTGCTGGATTGCACGCTGTATGTCACACTGGAACCCTGCCCCATGTGTGCCGGAGCAATCGTTCAGTCAAGAATACCGTTCGTCGTGTACGGCACCACCGATCCCAAAGGCGGCGCCTGTGACACATTATTCCAGATTACGTCCGACATCCGGCTGAATCATCAGGCGGCCGTGCTGGGGGGCGTGATGCAGGACGACTGCAAAGCGATTCTGCAGCAGTTCTTCCGCGAACGGCGAATGCTCGGAAACAATTGATCGGGAAACCTTGAGCTGGATTCTTCGATTTCGGCGATTGCAACGCACCGCCCCCCCCACGTCTGCGCAATTTCTGCCGGTCCGGTGACGACGTTTAAGACTTTACGTCGATGGCTTCGGACGTCGGCGAAAAATTTCCGTTTCCGGACTTTAATCGCTATTGACCCATTTTTTGGCTTGGGTTAAATCTCACTCCGACGTGGTGTCCGAGACGGCATTTTCCGCCACTCAACTGCGTCTCCTGTCACTTTTCTACATACCCAGACACGTTCCGTGTTGACTCACCCAACGAACTCGTCCTGAGTCCGTTGTCCTCCAACTCCGCTTTTCCCGTTTCGCAGACTGTCGGCACATCCACGGACGAACGATCGGCCGGTGCCTGGCGATCTTCTCAACTCGTTCATCTGCGCGATTAGCCATACCCGCAATTCGGCTGCGCTGATGGAATTTCCTGTCAGGGAAGAATCTCATGTTGTTTAGAAATCTCATGTGGATGGCTGTCGTTTCGGCCCTCCTTCTGAATACCCCCGCTGTTGAAGCTCAGTTCTACAACAGGGGATGTTCGACCTGTGGACCGGTTGCCGCCGCACCGGCAGCGTCCTGCACTCCCGTACAGCCTGTGTACTCAGCCTGCTACCAGACGGTTCCCGTCACCACGTACAAACGTGAAAAGCAGACAGTGCAGGTACCGGAATACAAGACTGAGTACGAAAATCGTGACGTCACGATCTATAAGCCAGTCACCACACAACGCACTGTCGAAGTTCCGACGGTGTCGTATCGAACAGTGACCGAAAACCGCGTCATCAATCGCGACATGGGTCGTTGGATGACAAGTTACACTCCGGTACAGAAGTGTGCCCCCCGTCAGGTGGATCCGCGTCCCGGCATGATCGGCTGGCTGAATCGGACCGGATATTCATTCCGAAACTCCTTCACACCGAACTATCGAACAGCAAGGCAGTACGTTCCCAAAATGGTGACGTGCAATGTTCCTGTCTCTCGACAGGTCGCTGTGCGAGGCACCAAACGGGTCGTGGTCAACGACACGAAAATGGTTGCTCACAAGACGACGGAACGCGTGGCCGTCCGCAAACTGGTTATGCGATCCGTTGAGCAGACAGTCCTTCGGCCACAAACCGCGTATCGCACAGTGCCGATTGGCACTTCGCTGGCATATGGCCGTACGGGCAACATGATGGCCTATGGTGGCTTCGGATATCCTGGCAACACCAGCACAGCGTGGATCATTGATGACGAAACATCGACACGAACCGCTCGCCGCCCGGAACCTGATCCGATCAGCGGCACCCGCAGTGCTGAAGCCTTCCCCGAAGATCCGGCACCGGCAAGAACCGGCGAACGCACTTTCGATCGCAACACTTCAGAAAACGAAAACAAGTTCCAGCGGTCCAGCTTTCAGTCCCTGCCACCTGCCGAGGCACCCGCATTGAAACGAGCACCAACGTTTCCGAGTGAATCTGATATCAAGCCGAGCTATCCGACATTTGACTCAACACAACGAACCTCATCGCGGGTCGCGCCAGCCATGTATTCAAATACTTCACCGCCAGCTGCTGGTGGCTGGAAGACAAGTCGTCAGCATACCGGCGACAACGTTTCTGCGAACACCCTGACGCTGCCCAACATCAGTTTGACAGAAAACAAATAGCGAACTCAACAATAACGTGTTGAAAGCGCTCAACCTGCCTCAGGGCAGGAATCAAAAATATCGTTTCCACTTTGAAACAGGGCCGGTCTCCCCTTCCTGATCTTCAACCGGTCCCTGTCCTTTCCCCTCTCTTCCTTTCTGGTGTTTCACTCCTTTCTCACCTCCTGTCCCCTGAATTTCTGAGGCGTCCCCTCGCGGCACCGGTATCATACCGGTGCCCATTTTTATGCGCCGTATGAATTGCTGATGAAAGACGCGACTGGACTCCAGGGACGCATGCACGTCAGATTCGCCGCAGCGTTCCCGGCCGCCGCGAACACGGCATAATCGTCAGATTCCGGATGGTTGGCGTTCTTCGCTGATTCGCGCATCTGATATGGCCGTTCGCTCAGTCGGTGATTCGCAGCTGCTGCTCACAAAATCACTCACCGGACTCATGTCCGAGTGATAGATTTGTGCTGAGTCAGGATACTTTCCCGCTCTATTGAGTGAAGCGGTGTTCATCACGAGTCAGCTTCATCCCGCCCCGAGCAATCACTGAATTTCCATTGCTGTTGTTTCAGAAACGGCGAATCTCGTCACAGGCTACCGTTGCGCGCTTTTGCTTTTAAGACGCTGTCCACAGAAAACTCACGATGTTCGACTACGAACGATTCAGAAACGATGTACTCGCACTGGGGCTACTGGCTCTGGTTGTGTTCGTCGGTTTGAGTTTTCTGAGTTACGACGCAGCTGACCCTCCGTCGGACCTTGTTTTCCCGGCCCGACGCACTCCTGTTAATATCTGCGGCTCTACAGGCGCCGCCATTTCGTTCTACGGACGTCATTTGCTGGGCACAGGCGTCTGGATGGCCATTGCTGCCATGATCGCCTGGGACATCAGCCTGTTCTCTCGCGAAAAACCTAAACGCAACTGGCTGTCCATCGCCGGAACGGGCCTGCTGTTGCTTTCGTCCTGTGCCGTATTGCACCTGCTGGTGCCCGGTTTCAGTTCGGGTTCCACCTACGGCAGCGGCGGGGCCGTCGGAGCATGGACCGGAGCAGCTCTGACCCAATCGTTTTCTCCCGCCGGAATATTCATTCTGACCGTGTGCGGACTGCTTTCCGGATGGATGCTGTCGCCGCTGTGGGCCATCACCATGCCGGGCGCCAAGGTCGCGGCGATGCCCTGGGCCGTGGTGTCTTCCGTCCGTTCCGTTGTCAGCGCCATGCGCCCAGCACCACGTACAAATCGTTCTGACGAGCAGGACGTCGACGACGATCCGGATACGCTGTCGATCAACACCGTCGTCGAAAACAACGCTGAAAGTGACGATGATCAGTGGGAAGAAGAAGACGAAGAAGAGGAAGAGGTCCTGGAACGCGATATTCGCATAAATCCACCTGTGTCATTGTCGGTGCACACTCCCGACAACGACGATGATCACGAATACGATCTGCCGGACCTTGATCTTCTGGAAGAGCCGGAGGATTTCCCATACGACCTGTTGGCCAAGAAGGCTCGGATCGCAGCAGCAACGCTGGAAAAGACGTTTCAGCAATTCGGTTTGAACATTCGTGTCTCAGAAGTTGACACCGGTCCGACTGTAACTCAGTTCGAACTGGATTTGGAACCCGGGCTGCGTCTGAATAAAGTGGCGGCACTGGAAGATGATCTTGCCATTGCTCTGCGCGTCCCTTCGGTGCGCGTGGTGGCGCCGATTCCCGGCAAGAACACGGTTGGTGTCGAGGTACCGAATGCTGAGCAGGTCACTGTGCGTCTGAAGGAACTGATTCAGTCCAGCGGTGCAGCGACTGATGACCTAAAAATTCCGCTGTTCTTTGGCAAAGATGTCAGCGGTCACTCGCTGGCCGTCGATATGGCAAAAATGCCGCACCTGTTAATTGCCGGTCGCACGGGAACAGGAAAAAGCGTATGTCTGAACACGCTGATTCTGTCCATGCTGATGACGCGCACGCCGGACGAAGTCAAGATGCTGATGATCGACCCGAAAATGGTCGAACTCAGCCCTTACAAGAACCTGCCTCACCTCATGCACCCGGTCATCACCGACATGAAGAAGGCAGAAGCCGTGTTGGCATGGGCCGTCGACAAAATGGAAGAACGATACGCACTACTGGCTCAGGTCGGTGTGCGACATCTTGACAACTTCAACAAGATGGGGCGGTCAAAGGTGCTGGAAAAAATGGGC
>JAQWLN010000075.1 GCA_029247265.1 Fuerstiella sp. | reverse complement strand
CGGTAATTTTGAGGTTAAACAGTTGGCCAAGACCATTCTTACGGGACTGCTGTGCCCGAGTAATCCGCAGTCAGCCAGCAATGAGGCAAATGCTGGCTCATTGCTGTATTTTAACACCGGCGGTTTCGCCGATGGCGGTGGCGGTGGCGGTACCGGCTACATCGGGGCACGAACTGACTACGTCGGTAACATGGGCTTCTGCCACAGTGGCTGGCGTGATGTCGGTGCCCCCCAGAATGGTAACGCTGGCTGGTCAAGTCCTGAGTGGGTTACCACTTACGAAATGGACTGGGATGGGCATACACCAAGACGTGGTGCGTTCTGGCATCGTGGTGCGGGCAAGATTTCTCAGATATCTGATGGTACATCAAATACGGTGATGGTGTTTGAAGATCATCACTGGCGGTTTCGGAAACGAGAACCGAGTCGATTTTCTCGCAATGTCTCATGGATTTCACCGATAAACGCGTTGAATACCATGAACAAGAAGATCAATTCGGACAACGAAACAAACGGCCGTGGTGACAATGATACTCGCGGCAGTAGTAACAGCAGCACCCATACTGGTGGTGCTCAGGCGCTGCTGTGTGATGGTTCCGTCAGGTTCCTGAGCGAAAACATAGACCACCTGGGTGTGCAGAAGGCGATTGCGACTGCCTCTGGTGGCGAAACTGTTGGCGAATACTAGAGACTAATTTGCCGTCGAAACTGTTAGACTGACCCGCAGCCGATTGATAAGGCTGCGGGTTTTTTTTTGCCGTACGATGAGAATTGAAACGAATCCACAAACGTTAAGCCACTTCACCATGAGCGTTGCGGTAACACTCATGTTGATTGGTTCCGGCTGTCAGGATGCAGCGGGACCGACGACCACGCCGTCTCAAACGGTGTCGGTACCGGTACCGGCTCCGGCTCCCAGTCTCACGGACGGACTCTTGACGCCTGATGGTGCACGTCCTGACAATCACCCCGCACCGACTTCCAGTGTGATTAGGTTTGAAGAAACAGCGTACAAGGTCGGAATCGATTTCGTCTACGATAACGGATATTCAGAAAAGCGCCTGATGCCGGCGGCAACATCCGGGGGTTGTGGCTGGATCGACATTGATCACGACGGCTGGTGGGACCTGTACCTTGTTCAGGGCGGAGACATGCAGGCGGTCGACTGGTCGTCGCAGCCCCACGACCAGCTCTTTCGCAACAGGCGGGGACAGCAGTTTCAGAATGCGACAGCGAGCACGGGCGTGGTCGATACCGGGTACGGTCACGGTGTAACGATCGCAGACCTGGACAATGACGGATTTGATGACATTTACATCTCAACGGTAGGAAGTGATGTTCTTTACCGAAATCTGGGGGATGGCACATTCCAGAATTCGACGCGTGCAGCGGGTATGTCCAATTCAAAGTGGGCCGCCAGCGCGGCATGGGGAGATTTAGACGCAGATGGGAACCTGGATCTATATGTCTGTAATTATGTAGATTACGATCCGCACAATCCCATCGCCTGCATCGGTGAGGAAGGCCAGCCGGTCACGTGCCACCCCAGAGACGTCTCTGACGTCCCTAACGTCTGTTTTATGAATCAGGGCGACCTGACGTTTGTAGAAGCCGCTGATTCAAGAGGCCTGAACGGCCCAGGAAGTAAGAGTCTGGGAGTTGTCATCGCAGATTTTGATCGGGATAGTGACGCTGATGTCTATGTTGCAAATGATACCGAACGAAATCACCTGTTCGTAAATGGCGGTGACGGAAATTTCACTGAGAGCGGCACGGCTCGGGGTTGTGCCATGAGCGGATTGGGACACCATCAGGCAAGTATGGGCGTTGCGTTTGGCGACTACGACCGCAACGAGTCTCCCGATCTTTATGTGACACACTTCATTGACGATTCCAACACGATGTATCAGAATCTGGGGATGGCGGCGTTCACGGATGCGACCCGAGACACAGCGCTACACCACCCAACACTGCCACATTTGGCATTCGGAACGGTCATGGCTGATTTCGATTCAAACGGCTGGCTGGACCTGTTTGTTTCCAATGGCCATATTGACGACTGGCGATCTCAAACCGGAGCCCCCTGGAAGATGACAGCGCAGGTGTTCCAGTACGATGGCAGACAGTGGCACGAGGCTTCCGCAGATGCAGGCGATTACTTCAAAAGTGAATGGCTGGGGCGAGGTGTGGCATCATGCGACTTTGACAACGACGGCGACATGGACCTTGCTGTGCTGCACCAGAACGATCGCCTGGCCCTGCTGGAAAACGAATCACCGCAGGGACACTGGTTGCGTATCCAATTCATCGGCAACGTCAGTAATCGCAACGGCATCGGTGTGGAAGTAATCGTCAAACAGGGTGAGCTGAAACTCGTGCAGCAAATGGCAGGTGGTACCAGCTACTGTTCAAGTCACCAAATGAACTTATTCTTCGGCCTTGCCCAGTCACCGGAGCCGTGTGAACTGACAATTCGGTGGCCGTCGGGACACCAGCAAACGTTCGCACGACTGTCACTTGATCAACCATATGTCCTGTCTGAAAAGCACGGTTTGGTCGAGTTATGATTTTCGGAAAACATACATGGCACATCGTTGGAAGTGCGGTTATCGGAATCATCGTTTTTCTGATGCTGAGCGTCCGCCCTGTCGAACGTGCTCCGTCACCAACCACAACTGAACATGCGGCAGAACCACCAATCTTACGGCCAGCAAAGCCGAAAAAACCGACCGATGGCTTCGTGGGAAGCCGCACCTGTGTCGAATGCCACGCAGAGATCAGCGAGCAGTTTGCGCAGCATCCCATGGGACAGTCGATGAGAGTCGCCGGAGAAGACACCGTGGCGAACTTCAATGAACATTCGACATTCGCGGTCGATCCTTCGCCACATTTTCGCCACGATCTCAGCTACGCCGCAACTCGTGTCGAAAATACCGTGTTTCACTGCGAAACTGCGTTAGACCGTCAGTCGGGTGACGTTGTCTATCATCATGACGTACCCGTTCATTTTGCGGTCGGTTCCGGTAAGCGCGGCCGATCGTACATTACGAACCGTGCCGGAGTCATGTTGATGTCTCCCGTCACCTGGTACACGGCAGCAAGACGCTGGGATCTTTCTCCAGGCTACAAACTCCAGAACCTGCACTTCAATCGCAGAATCGTGGACGGTTGTGTTCAGTGCCACGCCGACCGTGTGGCGCAGAATCCGGAATCGACACATCTTTTCCAGAAGGATCCGTTTCCGGAACTGGCGATCGGCTGCGAACGTTGCCATGGCCCTGGAGAATCACATGTCAACGCCTGGACTGTTGGGAACGGGCCGACCGGGGAAGACCCAATTGTGAACCCGGCAAAGCTTTCTGGCGATCTGCGTGATCACGTTTGCTTCCAATGTCACCTGATCGGCGAATCACGACTGCTTAGATATGGACGGTCAGACTTCGATTTCCGCCCCGGCGATCACATTACAGATATCTGGACGACTTTTGTACAGGGATCCGGTATCGACAGTCAGTCCGGCACAAAAGCCGTCCGTCAGGTTGGCCAGATGTTAAGTAGCAGGTGTCATCTGGAATCCGGTGGACACATGGGGTGTACTTCCTGTCATGATCCTCATCGCACCCCGAAACCGGCAGAGAAACACTCATTTTTCCGGTCAAAGTGCTTAACCTGCCACGACAGCGAAAAAACAGAATGCAGCAAAGACGTCGCCGTTCGAAACGCGCTGCTGGAAAAAGACTCGTGCATTACCTGCCACATGCCGGCTACTAAAGCGAACGACGTACCACACACGTCGCTGACTGATCACCGAATTCTGAAGCACGCCACTCAGTCGACAGCTGCGTTTTCACCCAAAACCAGTCAACTTGAGATCTTCGGACTTGAAACAGGAAGCGTGCCGCCTGCCGAAATCGAGCGAGCAACAGCCTTGAAAATGGTCCAGTCAGCTGAAGCAACCGGCAACCAGGTTGTTGCCATCCAGGCAATTCCGACACTGGAAGAATGGGTGCAGGCCGTACCGGACGATCTGCCAGCGGTCGATGCTTTGGGAACAGCCTATTCCCTCGCCGATGAACTCAGCTCTGCCCAAAGTACATGGGAGGCGGGCTTGAAACTTGCCCCCCGGGACGAACGATTTCTACGGCAGCTGTTCTACCTGTACCACGATTCAGGACAGCTTGAAAAAGCCTTACAACGCGGCACCCAATTGATCCAGGTCAATCCATGGGATTACGAATACCACGGACGCCTTGCCCACATCCTGGGACAGACCGGAAGAATTGAGGACGGCATACGTGCCGCCAAACAGGCTCTGGAGGTAAATCCTTCAGCTTATCAGGTGCATGGCTGGCTGGCGGAGGTTTATGCACGCCGGAACGATCCAGAATCGAGCCAACGCCACAGAGACCTCTGCGAGTCACTGGCACCGGTGAAATAGTCCTACGGCAACCCGTTGATCTTTCGAATCACCCATTCTGCCGTCAACAGAATGAAAAATAACAGCAGAAGGATCCAGTGATCCCAGAGTGTTCGTTCCTGTATGACACTTTCGGCACTGTCGACCGGAGCCAGAAGCTCCGGAAGTTCCGACAATTGCCAGGGCTCAAGCACACGACCGCTGGACAGGCTTGCCAGCTGTTCCAGAAAGTTGCGGTTACAGCTGATGTTGGCCAGTTCAGTCGACACCTGCTCCTGAACGATCAGCTCAGAATTAATGTCCTGATCGAGCTGGATACGCGAGTTCTCCACATGAAGCCTGACTTCGTAACTGCCGGGCTCCATTCGCGGAATCCGAACGCTGTAGCGTTCGGGAGCTCCCTGAATCGGATGCATCTGAAATTTCTGCGATGCCTTGTCAGCGTCGTCATTGGGCTGAAACAAAGCCGCTGCGTCATCAGGCTCAGGCTCCCGGACAGGATCGACAATCACTTCCACCGTCCCGTCTTCCAGTTGAGGCACCAGCTTCGGGTTCCACCTCACTGACACATCGACGAACTCGGTTTCATCAATGATAATATCAGACAGTGTCATGCGGACCTGATCGTTGCCGGCAGCGGACTTGTTTCTGGCGGCCCAGCGAACAACCTGTCCCCAGAAACGGTGATGCCACCGATCACCCGCTCGCAGCCTCCACCGCCAGGTGCTTTCGACGCCCATCCAGACAACCTGTCCAAAACCGTAATACTGATGAACCACGGCAGCAACACTGGCCGTACCCAGATCGACTGCTTCCATCTGCAATGTTGCCCATACCGACGCAATTCCTTTTGGCTGGCCCGTGCAGGCCCACGGATGCCCCGGTAGATTCGCGAATCCAATTGGCTGTTCGGCGTCCGGATCTGTAAACCTGAACAGCGTCAGGTCGCTGGCTTCCTGAGTCAGTTTCAGGCGGAATACCGATGGCTGTGCACCAGGCAGAGTTCGCTTGCGTCTTTCAGCAACCTGCTGCGTTGGGCTGGTGATGGGCAATAGCCTCTGCAAAGTTGGCGAGTGAACGTTGTGTGGCATGTGACGACGACCTGGGACAATCATCAGAGTGACACCGTCGTCTGCAACAGCCGTTTCAATGGCCTGGAAAACGGGTTCTGCGATGTGCGGCGGACCAACATCTCCCACGATAACGATGTCGGTATTGGCCAGCTGTTCCTTGAAGGCCTCCAGTTCCGGCAGATCGCCATCCATGAATGTACGGTTCAACAGCTGTAAGAACGGCTGTCGAAACAGCACGGTCGAATGCTCAACTCGCTTGTCACGTTCCATTGCACTTTTCAGATACCGAAATTCCCAGCGAGCATCACCTTCCACCAGAAGGACTCGAGCCTTGTTGTCCACAACAGACACCGTGAAATCACGAGAGTTGTTGTCGTCTCGCGACTCGCCACGCTGCACGTCGGTGGACACTGAATATTCGAAGTTGCCGGCCTCGTCCGAAGGAATTGCAAATTCAACTTCAAAGAACCCCGCCGCCACAGTCACCGTTCGCTGATCAATGACCTCGCCGTCTTTTTCCAGATTCACGGTGACATCTTCACCAACGTAACCTGTTGAAGTGAACGTGGCCTGCATCTGAGCTGAATCTTCCAGAAATACGGTTTGTGGCACCTGCACCGACGCCACCGAAAGATCACGTGGCAACAGCTGAGAGCCAATCGGTACGCAGTAAACCGGGATGCCCAGACTGCCCAGGCGAGCCGCTTCTGCCAGGGCGTCAACGGAAGCTGTCTGGCGCCCGTCACTCAGCAGCACAATACTGCTGATGTTGCTGCCATCGTCATGGCCCAACGCTTCGGTCAGAACACTGACCGCGTCTGTCCCGCCGGGGCGAAGCTCTTTCCGATCCGAATCCAGAATCCCCTGCAGCTGATCTGCGGACACACTTTGCTGATCCAGTCCAAAAACACGAACGTCAACTCGCTGCACGTCCTGCAGTTTCGCCAGCAGATCGTTGGGTTTGGCCAGCAGCAATCGCCGCACGACTTCCGTACGCGGCATTTTTTCGAATTCCGCAAACACGCCTTCGATATGCTGTCGTCGAATAGTGCCCAGGTCGGCGTTGCCCTCATCCTGTGGATCAGTGCCGTTGACAGACGCACCCCAATTGGGCTGCTGACCTGCATCGTAGGCGGAAATCCACGTTTCCAGCAGGTCGTTCGTGCTGTCATTGCCCAGCATGCCCAACGCCTGAGCCCAGCGTAGCATTTCTGACGGCGACGCATGGCGATCAACTGTTTCCATACTGCCGGATACGTCGAAGCCAACCACCAGACGCTCCTGATGTTCCACGTCCCATGCACGCGTCAGCACTGGCTTCATCAGTGTCAATAACAGCACCAGCAGCACCAGAACTCGCAGAGTCAGCAGAATTCGGCTGACGCCGGGCGACACAAGTCTGGCCTCATACTTGCGCAGCTTCAGAAACATCACGATTGCGGCCACAATGGCGATCACCACGCAGATCGTCCAGCCGATTGATTGTGTTCCTGTGAGGATAAGCCGCCAGTCCATCGCTGCATGTTATCGGCCAAAGTGGCGGAACACATGCGAATCGTCGCCTTTTTGTGTCTGGTAAGAGGGTCGGGAGTCTTTTTCGGACAATCGATATTTGGCACGGGCGGACGACCACCCGAAAAAGACTCCCGACCCTTTGCTCACCAGCTTGTCATTCCCACTTGCGTTCGACGCCCGGCGCTTTCAGAATCTGTGTTGTCGAAATGTGTGACTCCGCTGTACTTCTAAGGCAAAACCGTGAAATACTGTGTGCTGGCTCTGAGTTTTCTGACGTTGTCATCGTTACGTGCTGCTGAGTGGCCGCAGTTTCGAGGTCCCGACGGACAGGGACATTCTGCCGCGATCGGACTGCCGTTGACATGGAGTGAAACAGAAAACGTCAAGTGGAAAACACCGATCCCAGGTGAGGGACATTCTTCTCCCGTTATTTCAGGTGATCAGATCTGGCTGACCACGGCCATCGCAGAACAGCTCTCGGAAGAAGAAGAGAAAGAGCGTCTGTCGCAGCTTGATGACCCCAAAGGAATGAAGCTCGCTGGTGCACTGTCGCTGCAGGCCTTGCTGGTCAACCTGCGAACTGGAGAGCTGGAAAAACAGATAACTTTGTTTGAGGTCGCGGAGCCGGCACCAAAACACTCACTGAACAGCTACGCCTCACCAACTCCGGTGCTGGCCGGTGACATGGCCTACTTTCATTTCGGAACATACGGCACAGCGTGTTTGAATCGTACGACGGGCAAAACGATCTGGACGAATGATGCGATTCATATCGAACATCAGACCGGCCCGGGCAGTTCCCCTGTTGTCTGGAACGATATGTTGATTGTGCATTTCGACGGTATGGATTCTCAGTTCGTGACAGCATTCGATCGACACACAGGCAAGGTTCGCTGGCAAACCAAACGATCGGGCGAAATGAATGCCAAACCCGCGCTTCAAAAGGCATTCGGAACACCACTCGTGATGGAGTCAAACGGCCGCCCGATCGTTATTTCGCCAGCCGCCAACTGGGTCTACGGCTACGATGCTCGCGACGGCAGCGAAGTCTGGAGAGTAAACTACGGCAAGCTCGGCTTTTCAACGGTCCCCCGTCCTGTGGCAGAAGACGGAGTCGCGTATATCTCCACCAGCTTTATGCAGCCCAGAATCGTGGCCGTGGACTACAGCGGTGAGGGCGATGTCACGGAATCACATAGAAAATGGACGTTGGACAAACAGGCTCCCAAACAGCCATCCATGCTGATCATCAAGGGCCACCTGTACACTGTCACCGACAATGGCATCGCCGCCTGCCTGAACGCCGCGGACGGTTCGGAAATCTGGAAGGCTCGGCTGACAGGCGACTTCAGTGCGTCGCCGCTGTATGCGGCAGGCCACATTTATTTCTTCGGACGCAATGGCGGCACGACTGTCCTTGCAGAGGGTCCGGAACTCAAGGAACTGGCAAAGAATCACCTCGACGCCGGCTTCATGGCATCACCGGCCGTCGCGGACAATGCTCTGATTCTTCGAACGGATGAGGCGCTGTATCGAATTCAGACGCCCTAGAGCAATTTATTTATGGTCGTGAACGATACTGGCTCGTGGGAGTAACGAAACTGCTACAAACAATCGTTCCACGTGGCCACAAGTCAGCGTAAAACGCTGAAAACGGGTCGCCGCCAATGGCATGCGAATTATTTCGTATGCTGCAAGATGAACTGCACGACCCGGTCCTGTTCCGGATGAGTGAAATGATGGCCGTGGCTTTTTTCTGTGCCCAACGGGACTGAGATCACGGGCATATCGTGCCCCAGTTCTTTAAGACCCGCCTGCAGCAGATAGGTGTTCTCAGCAGGAGGCACAACGACGTCGTTTTCAGACACAATGTGCAGCACGGGAATTCTGTGCTTTGCCACGATCGCGGCGTGATCCAGCGGATTGCCCGAAAACTTCAGGCCCTCTTCCTCAGTGACCCCATACGCCGCAAGACATTGTTTCCATGCTCCGGCGGACCCGATTCCTGCACCTTTGCCGGCGGGCCAGCTCTTGAAATCCAGCACGGGGGTATCGCAGTAAATGCAGGCCACGTTTTCCGGGTGTCTGGCCGTCCAATTATAGACGAAAAGCCCGCCGCGGCTGACGCCCTCAAGAGCCGGGTGTTCCGCGAATCCCCGTTCGTTTGTCAGGAACGAATAGAACTCGTCACCGATATCCATCGCTCTGGAGTTACCGAACATGCCCCCAACATCGACATACCCAATGTGGAAACCGTGCTTCAGAAGTTCCACGTCCATCTCAAAGTGGTAGTCAGGAAAGCGAGCTCGCCAGACCCAGGGTTTGCCAGCTGCCGCCTTCTTCGGCACGACCACGTAGGCCGCTCGTTCTGCAACGGTGAAATGCCATCGTTCGAAACCGTGCCAATCCGATTTTTTCTCAAACCAGTCTTCAGCAGAAACAGCACCTGTAAAAGTCGGCAACACAAACAGCAGAAGAAGTGCTGCACGGCGCGTCTTTGAAAACAATGTCGTCATGTCGCAGTCTTCCTGCCAATCGGCCGCAGTGCCGGTCCTGGTGTCGTCTCTATTGCTCAACAGCGTTCGCCGCCGTGCTGCCAGCGCCGGCCGATGTTCCCAGTGAACCCGACAATTCTGTGAGCCGGTTCTCGTAGTCGTGAACTTCTGACGGCAGATAATCATGAGTCATCCAGCGGACCAGCAGGTCAAGCTCATGGTCTCTCAGCTGTTGAGGCGAATAGGCGGGCATCTGGTTTTTCTCGCCATAGTGTCGGGCTGCTCCGGGGCTCCGGATGAAGTCTTTCAGCCACACTGCTGAACCGTACTTCGCCAGAGTCGGATAGCCATCCGCATCGTCATCGGACAAAGCGACAAAGTCTTCGCCAAGCGTGGTATGACAATCGACGCAGGACGATCCTTCCAGATCACCAGTCCACGCACCTTCTGTGGCGACGGCTCGCCCGGTATCGACCAACGCCGCATCTGCGGCCAGCGGGTTGCTGAAGGCATCACGTTCGTCGTCATCCAGTGGCTTGTAGCCTAGAGCCGCTTCCGCGTAGAGAAACTCGACCAGGGCGGTCAGGTTCTCAGCGTTGTCGGCAGAGTTTAGTGAATCAGCATCAGCCCAATCGGCCATCTCAGACTCATCGGGATTCAGATAGGTGACGTCTTCACCGGACGCTTCTGCCTGTTGAGCGTCTTTGAACCATGTTGCATTCTTCTGCCAGCTGAAATGATTCGCATAGTCAACCACGACGGAGCGCATCCAGTCACGACTGCCGAAGTTGCCGAGATCGGCAGCCGTAGGAGCTGCGATTCCGGCCTCGTCCACAACCATCGTGCCGCGTCCATCATGTCCGTTATACCGATGACAGGCCGCGCAGTGTTTGGCGAACAGTCGGGGCCCCTGAGTAAACGGATCCCGTCGCAACAGTTCCACAGCACCGTCGACAGGAATCCGGTCCGGTCCGGCCGCCAGCTCCCCGGCTCGAGCTCCGTCGCGATGGGCTTCCGCCAATGCTGCCTGGTGTGTATCGTCTTCGCGGTCTTCAATGATGGCCATGGTCGTCAGCACAACAATGCCAGCTCCCAGAATCCAGATGAACGCCTTATTCAACGTATGGCCGAATTCGCCCAGAAACTTATGGATCAAGGGCATCATTGTGATCACGCCCATGATGATGCCCGGCACGATGATGGCACCGAAAGTAACACCCATCTTGTTGATGACTTCAAAGTGCAGGAAGCGAAACAGAAACAGGAAGTACCATTCCGGACGGGCCGCATCGAACTTCACCGACGGATCTGCCGGGGCACTCAGTTCTGCACCTTTGAATATCGCAAGAAGCATCACCACGGCCAGAACGATCAGACAGGCGACCGCATCCTTCAGCACCTGATCGGGCCAGAACGTGGTTTCCGGAGCGTGGTTTTCGTCGTGAACAGTCAAACCATGACGGCGGAAGACATAGATATGCAGTGCCAGAAACGCGACCAGCAAGGTCGGCAGTATGCCGGCGTGCATAGCAAAAAATCGAGTCAGTGTCAGATGACCGTATTCGGTGCCTCCCTGTGCCAGCGTCTGCACCTGATCGCCGACAAGGGGTGTCGCGCTCATTATGTTGGTCGTCACCTGAGTGGCGTAATAGCCCTTCTGATCCCACGGCAACAGATAGCCGGTTAACGACAGTCCCAGCACAATCTGCAGCAGCACAAGACCCAGCCAGAAGTTCAATTCTCGCGGCGCTTTATACGCTCCGTCGATCACTACCTGCACCAGATGAATGGCCATCAACACCACCATGGCCTGAGCGGCAAAGTGATGAACACCGCGGACCATGTAACCCAGCGTGAGTTCGTGCTGAATATGGTAAACGCTTTCCCATGCCGTTCGAGTACTGGGACTGTACGCGGACCACAGCATGAACCCGGTGATCACCTGCAACGTGAACGTAAAGACCAGGGTGCTGCCCCAGACGTAGCGCCAGCGAGCTCCGCCGGGCACGCGCTCATAAAGAGCTTCATGCATCAGCTCCTTGAAGCCCGTGCGGTGATCAAACCAGTCGATAAGAGCCTTCATGATTATACTTTCCTGTGGTCGGGCATCTGCCGCGACCCGGAGGATGAATGCTGTTTATAGCGTCAGCCGGAATCGTCCCAGGCATCCACGTCGTCAGATCGGTTTCTTTTCCGGCGTGCCTCGACGGAAGTTCTGATACTTCACCCACAGTTCTGTACCGTTCGGGTCCGGACGTCCGTCGGTCGCGACGATGATCTCCAGACTGTCCATATCTCGCGGAGGAGTATCATTTGTTGTCCCGCCGTCGAGATCGAAGGAACTGGCATGGCACGGGCAGTGAAAATCGTTTTCGCCCCGACGAAAGTTGATGGAACAACCCAAATGCGGACAGATCGAATTAAAGGCAACGACCTCGCCTCCCTGCTGTCGTCGCAGCCAGAGGCTGCCAATGGGCACGTCCTTAAAACGGTTCCATGCGTCATCAAGATCAGCGATGACGGTTGATGCAACCGGCGACCCCTCTTCGACAAGATTTTCGGGCGTGATGTCGAGCTTAACAAACCCATCCATCGTCTGATCGCCGCCACCCGAACCACCCGCCTTGCTGCGGCGCAGAATGGGATCCAGAAAAAACAGCCCCCCAATGGTGGCCGGCACTGCGCCCAGCAGAAAACTCAACACTGCCGCCAGCAATTCTCGACGACCTGGTGGATCAACGGCTGGCGGGTCGGCGGACGTCGACGACTCCGGAGCTTCTGCGTCGCTCATGGGGTAGTTCCCTGCAATCAGTAACGGTGAGAAATGGTGAACGTTTTGAGACGAAAAGCCTCAGTTCAGGCGGGATCTTAATTGGAACCGATGGAACCGCAATTCTCAAGGAAGTAATTCTGGATTGTGGCACTGAAGCACGTTACGACTCATCCGAGAGGTTCGCAGTTCGACATTTGTCGACGGAATGCAGCATTTGACGGCTCAGGTTGCGCACCAGGCAGAAGCAGTGTGGCGGTGGGAACCGTCAAACGCGGCCTGTACGTCTGACACCCCGTTTAATCCAGGGTTGTCAGGCCGACGGATTCAGTTGTCGGTCACGGAGATTCGAACAACCTTCGCTTCAGTCGCGGGTGGCTGATGCGAGTTGCAGCAGCGTTTCGGCAAGTGCACCTGGCGATTCCTGTCCAGTGATGGAAACACTCTGACACTCCTCAAGATTGCGAAACCACGTGTGTTGTCGTTTGGCAAACTGCCGAGTGCCCGTCTTGACCTGAGTGACAGCAGCGTCCAGCGGCACGCTTTCTGTCAGATGTTCGATCAGTTCGCGATAGCCCAACGCCTGCCTGGCTGTGCGTCCCGGAGGCGGATCGCCGGCCAGCAACTGCCTTGTTTCGTCCAGTAACCCCTGGCCCATCATGATGTCCACTCGCCGATTGACTCGTTCGTGCACCCATGCACGTGGTGGATGGATCCAGAACACAGCGGCCGGTTGCTCGTCTTTCGGCAATGGTTTGTGGTCGTGCTGACTCGATAAGGGCTGGCCGGTCACATTGTAAACTTCGATCGCCCTGATCACTCGCCGTACGTCGTTCGGATGCAGCCGTGCTGCGGTGGGTGCGTCAATCTTTCGCAGTTCTTCCAGCAACCATTCATTGCCTTTTTCACCGGCCTGATGTTCAAGCTCTCGCCGCAGGTCCCAGTCAGCGTCGGGGCCCTCGAATACTCCTCGCAGCATCGACCGCAGATACAAGCCAGTACCCCCTACGAAAAGCGGTATCCGACCGCGGTCCAGGATGTCACCTGCGACCTGACCTGCCTGGTGGACATAGTCTGAGACGCTGAATTCTTCATGCGGATCCACAACGTCGATCAGGTGATGTGGCACCTGAGACCGTTCTTCGACTGTCGGTTTGGCCGTGCCGATGTCCATTCGGCGATAGACGGCCATCGAATCCATCGATACGATTTCTGCGTCCAGAACGTCAGCCAGCGCCAGTGCCGTGGCTGTTTTCCCTCCCGCCGTCGGGCCGGCAAGAAACCAGCATTGCTTGAGTAACTCAGCGTTGTTTTCCATTGTCCTGAAGTGTTCTGTGCGTGTCTTTGAGGAAGACTGGCAGGTTTCCCCCACCGATGACGACGTAAATCCCAATTGCGTGAGACGCTCTTATCAGGTGACGGCGACGTGTCGTCTATCCCGACATACGTGGACCGGCGGAACGGGTCAGGTGGTGCACAATAGCGGCAATAGCCCCCTGCTGCTTGTTGGTGACTGCCATCCTTACCGAACATTGTTCAAACGTCGGGTCCAGAGTGCGGCGCCGTGCCATTCGCACAACCTGCTCCGGAAGAGCGGCGTTAATCGACAGAAAACGCCCATACAGGAACAGCGTCGCCGGGTTGAATAAATTGATGGCTGCAGCGACGGCGATCGACAGATACTCGCACACGCGATTCAATTCATCGGGTGCCTGAATCTGACCGTTCTTCAATTGCGGAATGATATCTTCGATCAGAAATTTCTGATTCAGACGTTCGGACAGCATCGTGATCAGGGCGGAATCGGTCGCCAGAGTTTCCAGACAGCCGTGGTTGCCGCAGCCGCAGAGTTTTCCGGTGGGATCCACAGTAATGTGCCCCAGCTCACCAGCCAGTCCGTTATGCCCCCTCAGAAGTTCACCGCCACTGAAAACACCCAGCCCGAGTCCGGTCGACATATCCATCATCGCGAAATCGTCCAGTCCACGAGCGTTTCCGTACAGCCGTTCTGCCATACACAGGGCTTTGGTTTCCTGAAAACAGATGGATTCCAGCCCCGTTCGTTTCGTCAGGTCCAAGGCCGGAGTCTGACGATTGATGATCTGCAGATTGGGCGAGAACAGACAGCGTTCATATTCTTCATCAACCAGCCCCGGCGTGCTGATGCCCACACCCAGGGTCTGACTGGTTGTGTCTTCATTAAATCTCTGTACGAATTCCGTCAACTGATTCAGTAGCGCATCATAAGTACCCGGCGTGGCAAACGTGGATGTCCTTTCACCATCAATCTGGCCGTCAAGCGATGCGGCCAGTACTACGCACGTATGCTGATCCAGGACAATCCCAATCACCTGTGCCCCGTCACGAGCAAGCTGTATCTTCTTTCCAGGTCGACCGACGGTATTGTCCGGTGCGGCGCCTTCTTCCAGCAGTCCGGATTCGAGCAGATCGACAACCACCTTCGACACCGTTGGCGCACTAATGCCGGTATCCCGTGTCAGATCTGCTCGCGACAGGGGACCGTGCGTCTGCAGGGATTCCAGGACCTTGCGAACTGTCATCTTCCGCAGAAGACCAGGCTGAATTTGCGATAATGCCATTGAGAATGGATTACAGGCGGAGGCAGTCTGCGCAGCTTGTGGTTACGTATATTCACTACGGCGAACAGGCAACAGCATCCGGATTTGACAACATCACGTCAACCATCTCCGTCCATTAAGCTCTGGTCGCAGGAGATGTTGTACGATCGGCCTTGTAAAACAAGCTACGGCAACCACCGGTAACACATATTCACTCGATGCGATCAGTCAGCTTCGCGCCGGTTGGAAGTCAGAATCGCAGTTTGTACGATATGGGAGTCCGGATTCGTGAGATATTTTGCCCCGGACAGGGGCGGAATCCGTTGCGCCGGATTATGACGCTGGAATTGCTCCGCAGACATTACAGGATGTGTGCTTCGTGACAGGGTGAAATTTAAGTGGTAGCGTGTGTCTCGGCTGCGAGACGATTAAAACAACAAACTGAGGAAGCGGTCTGATGATCATTGGCAAACTATGGCATGCGTTTAGAGCTCAATTGAACAAGCTGGCCAACTTTTTCTGGACAGCCGACCCCATCGCACAAATGCAATACGAATACGATCAGGCCGTCGAGCAGCTGAAGTCCGGGCGGGAAGGCCTGGCTCAGTACCGCGCCCTTGTGGAACGCGTCGGGCGACAGGTCGACGGCGACAAGAAGCACGTGGCTCAGCTGGAAGCGAAGGTGAAGTCATACCTGCAGGCCGGAGATAGAGAGACCGCCTCGAAGTTCGCTTTGGAGCTTCAGAAGACGAAAGACGAAATGGCCGAAAATGTTGGCCAGCTGGAAATGCACGAAAAAGCCTATGACAACAATGTCAGCAAAATCAAAAGGGCGACCAAGACCGTCGGTGAGATCAGGGAAAAGATCAAGAAGTACGATGCCGAAATCAAAATGAGTCGTGCCGAAGCCGAACTCTCAGAACTCGCCGGTACGTTCGAATTCGATGTCACGACAGATCTTGGTCAGATCGAATCCGTTCTGCAGGACAAGATCGATACGAATCGCGCAAAGGCTCGAGTTGCCGCTGATCTTTCTGAGCAGGGCATAGAAGAAATCGAACGTGAAGCCGCTGCCGAATCCGCAATGGCCGAAGATGCGCTGCGGCAGTTCGAAATGGAGCTAGGGATGATCACACCTCAGACCGCGAACGTCGACCAGGAAGCCAAGGATCTCGGTCCGGCTCAACGGCAGACGGAAGCCAACTGAGACGGCACCAGCCGAAAGTGGATTGCCCCTGCAATAAGCTCGAACACAAACTCCGATTTGTGTTCGCATATCTCCGAAACACTGCTTCGTCGTCCAGGTATTCACGCTCTCCGCCTCTTTGCCTCCAAACCTGAATCAGCGTAACGCATGTCAGAACCCAAAGAACAAGCCGTCAAGCTCGACCTGCCGGACTGGTATCCGAGCTGGGCGCGGCAGATTGCGGAGTTGTACTTTTCTGGAACGTCCTGCTTCTTCATCCTGCACGGCAACGTTCACGATCTGGTGCCGTGTAAGAATGGTACAAAAACCGAGTTTCTGAGTCTGACGGAGTTTCTGGGTGAGTACCTGTTTGGTCGCTGGGACATCGTGCTGCAGCACAATCTCAGCAAAGGACTGCAGGCACTGGCGGGCAGGGACAGCGAACGCCATCAGGCGATGATGCGTGACCTGACCGGACTGTTCGGACATTATCGCAACTGGTCTCGCAAGCCGGATGACATTCTACTGACGCTCGACCAGATGATTGATCGTTACCTGGTCGAGGATGATCACGAAAAGCGAAAACGACTGGCCGTGGTATTCGACTACGGCCAGTATCTGGTTCCTCCCGGCGAAGCCGTCCAGATTTCCGGATCGATCGCTTCGCGCGTGGTAAGATTCCTGGGCTGGGCGCGAAATCCATATATCCGGCGCGTCAACATGGCCTTCTGCCTGGTGTCGGAAAACCTGTCGGAAGTTAACGATCGACTGGCACAGAGTCCCCATGTCGCAACAGTCGAAGTCTCTATGCCGGACGAAGCCGCGCGGCAGCGGTTCGTGGATGCTCGAGCAGACAAGGTCGGCAAGGGTGACAACCCTGATCTGTTGACCGCAAAACAGCTGGTCAGCAATTCCAACGGATTAAGCCTGCTAAGCCTTGAGCATCTGCTGTCCCAGACGTCTCGATCGGGCGGTGCAACTAGTAAACAGTTTCGCACTCTGAAAAAGTCGGCGATTGAACGACAGTGCGGAGGCTTTCTGGAATTCGTCGAACCCAAGCACACCCTTGATCTGGTCGTGGGGCACACCGCGGGATGTCGCCGCCTGCGCCAGGATGCTCAACTGATCAGTGACGGCAATTCCGACGCGGCACCGATGGGTTACCTGATCTGCGGTCCAGTCGGTACGGGCAAGACATTTCTGGCGGAATGCTACGCCGGTTCCATCGGAATCCCGTGCGTAAAGCTGAAAAACTTCCGCAGCAAGTACGTGGGCGAAACCGAAGGGAACCTGCAGCGAGTACTGACGGTGCTGCGGAGTCTGGGGCCGGTGATCGTGATCATCGATGAAGCTGACGCCTCACTGGGTGACCGCAATCAAAGTGGAGACTCGGGAACCAGCGGTCGCATCTTCGCCATGATCGCTCAGCAGATGGGCGACACTCGCTACCGCGGAAAAATCATGTGGATGCTGCTGACGTGTCGCCCCGACCTGTTGCCTATCGACCTCAAGCGTCAGGGCCGAGCAGAAGTCCACATTCCGCTATTCTATCCGGACAACGAAACTGAAATCCGCACGATGTTCGAAGTCATGGGCCGCAAAAACGACGTCTCGGTCGGCATGGATGACATCAAACTGGATCAGCGTCATATGGAATTAAGCGGCGCAGACATCGAAAGTGTCGTCCTGACTGCTCGGCGAGTTGCTCTGCTGGACGGGCGCAGTTCTGTGAACAGCGAAGACCTGGAAGGAGCACTGACTGAATTCATTCCGTCCGCACAGGGACTGGAAAAAGACATGCAGGAAATTGCAGCGGTCCTGGAATGTACCCAGATGGATTTTCTCAACGACGAATGGCGAGAAACACTGCAGTCCGAAGGCGGTCGATCGCAACTGCAGCAGCAATTGTCGAAAATGAGAAACATGGTCGAACAACTCTGACGAGGCCTGCGCCTCACTCCGTTCAATCGACCAATCGAAAACGTTAAGCCGAGTCCGTCCGTTGCAAATCGCGCCGGAAGGACGATATGGATTCGTACGAAGAAAGATGCAGCAGCGTCTCAACTCAAAATCTCAACTCAAATCGCAGAATATTTTCGGAGGCTCCTGACATGGCACGCAAAAGCTGGATTGACCCTGACACCAAAGAACCTCTTATTGAAGACTATGCCAAGCAGATGGAAAGCTTTGTGCGAGCGTTCCAGGACGGCGTGATTACTGATAAGGAAATCAGCGACCAGGAGGCTCAACTGGTCGATTGCATGAAAGAAGTCGAAGACATTCTCGATGACGAAACACATGCGAAAGTCACACGTCTATTGTGCGAACTCAATGCCTTCGATGTCATGCAGTTCACCTACGAAATGCAAAAGGCGCGGGCAGCAATGTTCCGTGGTTAACGTTTTGCGCCGCTCGCATCACTGATTTCAGACCATGACTTGCTGAGTAATATACTCGGCAGCGTGTAATGGACAGTGGGGCGTCCAACGCCCTAATGAACCGGGAGAGTCCGGGTGCCGGGCACGACATGCGACCACTGCCACAACATATCGGAGCAATTTTGATGACCAGCAACAGAAACAGTCGTCGGAACTTCTTGGCAACCTCAGCACTGGGTGCCGGTACGCTGGCAGGGAGGAGTCTGAGGCAACCTCTGACGGCTCAGGACAAACCAGCGCACAAAGTGGAACGTGCCGGTATCGGCAGTATCGGACTTCGTTATCAGGGCAGCGTGATTGCTCACAAAGCTCAGATGTATGGCGACATCGTTGCTGTCTGCGACATCGATAAAAACGTCCGAGATACTGCCAAAGCAGCGTTCGGCAGCACACCACGACACTTTGAAAACTACCAGGACCTGCTGGCTCGCAAGGATGTCGACATCGTCACAATCGGCACGCCCGATCACTGGCATACGAAAATGATTATCGACGCCTGCCGAGCGGGCAAGGACGTGTACTTCGAAAAGCCGCTGACGCTGACCATCGACGAAGGAAAGATTCTTCGCGAAGTTGTGAAGGAAACAGGACGAGTCGTGCAGGTGGGATCATGGCAGCGCAGCGATCCTCGGTTTCGTCAGGCCGTCGAAATGGTGCGTGGCGGTCGTATCGGCAAACTGCAGCAGGTTGACATTGTGCTGGGCAAGAACGTGCTGGGCGGGCCGTTTCAGACACGTCCCGTGCCCGGCAACTTCAACTGGAATCTGTGGCAGGGCCAGACACCGGATGTGCCGTATCTGGAAGAAAGATCTCATTACACGTTCCGGTGGTGGTACGAATATTCGGGCGGGCAGATGACAGACTGGGGCGCGCATCACCTGGACATTGCACAGTGGGCGATTAATTCTTACCCGGTCGAAATCGATGCCACCGCGAAATACCCAAACACTGTGGACGGTTTCAACGTGGCCATCGATTTTCATGCCCGTTACACGTATGAGAACGGTGTGGTGATGACGGTTAGTGACCACGGTCGCAACGGAATCATGTTCACCGGTGACAAGGGCCGCATCTTTGTCAATCGCGGTGCCGTCCAGGGCAAGCCGGTCGAGGATCTCGCATCGAATCCACTGACCCGCAACGACTGGAAGGTATACGACTTCGACAATCTTGATCGACCGGAACGAGCAGGCAAGCTGGACGCGATCATCAATCACATGGGTAACTTCTTTGACTGCGTTGAGGCTCGCGTGCTACCTGTGTCAGATGTCGAAAGCCAACACCGCAGTGTCAGCACCTGTCACCTGGGCAACATCGCCATGCGAGTGGGGCACAAAGTGCGGTGGGATCCAAAGACAGAGACATTCCCCGGCGATGCCGCGGCAAATGCGTTGTTGAAGCGCGAACAACGTACCGGTTTCGAGACGGTGTAATCGTGAACCTCGGTGCCCACAAAGAGTCGACGTACCTGCTTACAACACGTCGATACGCGATATTCGCAGCTCTGCTGTTCACGGCGTTGCCGCTGCGCGCCGCTGAGCGTCCCAATGTGGTCATGATCCTGGCGGATGACCAGGCATATCGCGACTTCGGATTCATGGGCAATGACCAGGTCCACACTCCGAACATTGACCGACTGGCCGCAGCATCCGCTCGATATCCGAACGGGTACGTTCCGATGAGTGTCTGCCGCCCGTCACTGGCGACTTTCCTGACGGGCCTGTACCCGCATCAGCACGGCATTCACTTCAATCATCCTCCGCCGGGGCTGAGCGTCATGCGAAAGACAATGACGGGGGCACAATATGAACAGACACGAGCCACCACAGACCGTCTGATCAAAAACGTTGCTACGCTGCCGCGAATCCTTGCACAGCACGGCTATGCCTGCCTGCAGACCGGCAAGCACTGGGAAGGCAGTTACGGAACGGCCGGGTTTACTCATGGCATGACGCTGGGCAAACCAGCGAATCGGCTGGCGGCCATCACCGGTACTCGCCAGCAGGCCAATGGCGACTGGGTCGCCCACGGAAATGGCGACGCGGGATTGGTCATTGGTCGAGAAACCATGCAGCCGATATACAATTTCGTGGCCGATCACGCAGGTCGGAAACCGTTCTTTGTCTGGTATGCACCGTTTCTGCCGCACACGCCGTTCGATGCAGCACAGCGATATCACGATGTCTACAGGGACAAACAGATTCCCGATCACATGAGACCGTACTATGCTGAGATCGCTCGTTTTGACGAAACCGTCGGAGCGCTGGTTCGGCACCTGGATGCAAGACGCCTGCTGAAAAACACGTTGGTCGTATTCGCCAGCGACAACGGTTTTCGACCTCACAGGTCAAGGCGGGAGGCGTACAACTCGCACTCGAAACTCTCGCCATTCGAAGACGGACTCAG
>JAQWLN010000065.1 GCA_029247265.1 Fuerstiella sp. | reverse complement strand
GATTCATCCCCCTCGATCGCGACAATCTTCGGGCGTGGATCGACGATCCGAACCAACTCAAACCCGGCTGCAACATGCCGTCGCTCAAACTTGATCCGACGGAACTCGACGCGGTCACCGACTACCTCATGACCCTGCATTGACTTGAAGGTCCCGACATGACCACTGGCTCAGGACATTCCGGTTCCGCATCCCTTCCAGGGCCGTCCACGCGCGGTCGTTTCTGGGAATTGGCGATGCAGTGGGCGATCTCCGTCGACCACAAGAAGCTGGCCATGATGTACATCGGTGCGGGCCTGATCTTCTTCCTGGTCGGTGGCATCGAAGCCGCGTTCATGCGGCTTCAACTGGCTCAGGCGGGGAATGAAGTCGTTGATCTGGGACCTGCGGGACAACCCAGGCGGTCTGCTGGACACAGCCGCCAATATCATTGACCGTTTTATCGATCGTGGTGTCCTAGTATCAACCGAAGGCCGATCCTTCGATCAGACTCAGACGTTCCGAGCCAACACGTACAATACACGCAATATGCCTCTGGTTTTACTGGTCAACGAAAACAGCGCCAGTGCCAGCGAGATTGTCGCCGGTGCGATCAACGATCACCAGCGCGGTACGATCGTGGGCCGCAAGACGTATGGAAAATGGTCGGTGCAGAGCATTATTCATCTGCCAGACGGTACTGGTCTGAAACTGACAACGGCCAAGTTCTTTTCACCCGAACATCAGAACTACGCGGGCACGGGAATTGCCCCTCATGTTGCCGTGGAGAACGCTCATCGCACCGCATTCCGAGCTCGCACCAGCGATGAGATCAGCGTCGATCCGGATGTCGCTCGGGCGCTGGAAGTTCTGGAGCGGCGTTACACTCGGAATAACTGAGTCGACCACCTACAGGACCACACGCGATGGCGACAGACTGACGGGGATTTCGTATTGCTGTCATCCACCGAACAACTGCCCTGGGCATTTGCTGTGGACTGTTAAGACGCGTCACGGACGGTTTGATGCCCTGGTTTCGCGGATGATCCACGAGTTCACGGTTCGTTCGCTGAGGTTCGTTCGCTGAGGTTCGTCAATGCCGCGTTGCAAGCGACCTACTTAAAGTCGGACGGGTTGCCGAACAGGCTGTTGCCGGACTGGCCGCCCATACCTCCGCGAAGATCAGGATTTGGCGTGCGTGGGGCGCGGGCCGGTTCTTCCGCAGAATCCTTCCGGGCGGATTCCGGTTTCTTTTCCAGGACCTTTAACGAAAGACTGACACGTTTTCGTTTCTGGTCAACTTCAAGCACTTGGAAGTCACGTTCGTCGCCAACCGACAGAACTTCGGCGACGCTGCCAACGCGGCGCCAGGCAAGTTCACTGATGTGGACCAGACCCTCAACCCCGGGTTCCAGCTCGATAAAGGCTCCGAAGTCTGCAATGCGAGTGACCTTGCCGGGAACGATCCGTTCTGAAGGATATTTTTCACCCAGCCCCTGCCACGGGTTCTGCACGAGCTGCTTCATGCCGAGGCTGACGCGGTTCTTTTCCTTATCCATCTTCAGGATACGAACCTGAATTTCCTGCCCATCGTTGAGTACTTCGTTCGGGTGACTGATACGGGACCACGAGATTTCACCGACATGCAGAAAACCGTCAATCGGGCCCAGGTTCACAAATGCTCCGTACTTCTTGATCGTCTTAACGGTACCGGTGAAGTCCTGCCCGACTTCAATCGTTGTCCAGAAGTCGGCCTGCATCGATTCGCGTTCCGCCTGCAGCAAGGCTCGACGGCTGACGACAAGATTTCGTTTCTTGGGTTTGACCTCCGTGATCTGCACGGTCATCGTCTGACCCACATACTGTTCCAGATCCGAAACGTAGCCCAGGTCAACCTGACTGGCGGGGAGAAATCCCTTCAGGCTGCTGACGGTGATCTGCAACCCACCCTTATTGGTCCCTGTGACCTGACAGTCAACCACCTGACCAACCGCAAGACCGTCCCAGTTGCCGCCGGTCTTTGTTTTTGCCTCCGGCAGTCGAGCGCGAAACAACCCATCGCCATCGATCGATTCGATCACGACACGCATTGTGCCCCCAACTTCAGCCTTCGTTCCTTCCGGAATGTGTTTCAGTGACAACAGAACGTCGGCCATCAGACCAGCGTTGAGAAACACATCGTCGCCATGAATCTGCTGAACTGTGCCGGTGACGATCGACCCAGGACCGACTTCTTCCGCTTGATCCGGGTCTGCAGGAGCCGCATCGGCCGCTGCATCTTCCGACACCACTGGCGGAGCAACTTCGGCTGCTGCAATTGTCTCGCTGCCGAGTGCTGATGCGATTTCCGCTTCCAGATTCGCGTCCAGTTCATCCACATCAGGAATATCGGTGGCAACCGAATCTGTTGGGGTGTCAGGTCGCTGGCTCTTGATGTCTTCATTGCCGAGGGGCTTACCCGTGGACTGTGCACTCAGTTTTTCTCGCACACGGGCTGCAGACCCTTCAGTGTCGGCGGACGTGGCAGGTTCCGGGGTAGAAGAAGCTGCGGACGGTGCCGGTTCAGCACTTGCTGCCGCGGCTGGTTGTGTCTGCGTTGCCTCATTAGGGGCCGGCGGCGGATCGTCAGAATCGCCTGTCGCGGCACCTACCGGGGCCGACGGATCAGCATTGACAGTCACTGCCGCCGTAGGCGCAGCATCGATTGCAGATGGTTGGGCTGCAGCCGGAACGGGCGAGGCTGGCTCAGCTGCTGTTGCGGGAGCAACTGCAGCAACGGGGGCCACTGACGGCTCAGTATGCTCCGCTGCTGGTTCCTTCGTCGCCGCGACAGGTGTCGTTGCCTGAGGGGCAGCTTGCTGAGGAGCTTCCGTTTCTTTGATCGCGGTGTCCTTGGGTACTTCAGCTTCAGCCTGCGGAGAATGTTCTTCCGTCGTCATGATCCCGGGTCCTGTTTGGTCACATCAACCAGGCGGATGTGATCCGTACAATGCTTCAGTGTTATTGGTTTATGGAGGAAACAGACAATTCGACAACACAGACACCATTATCTGCACATCGCCCCCCGTACTGAATTGTTTGAGGATACCTGAAGCCCGTGCGATTCGCTACTACTGCTACCGCGGAATTTTGGGTTTTGACTCGCGGCAAATGACACATCGAAAACCGATTTCGTCACTGGCGGCCATATCTGACACCGTCAAATAGGTGGACGAGGAAAGCAGCGGGTGTGCGTCTTTCCACGAACCGCCGCGAATCATCCGCACATCATCGTTCTTCTGTTCGTCGCCGTCCTTTGTATCCGGGCCTTTTTCGTCGGATACGAACTCCGAGAGATAGCCATGGACGTCGTAGAGCCCCCATGGATTTGGCTTAAGCACGCCAACGGCCGGGTCGTTTCCGGCCGCGTTGCCCGTATGCCATGCGTGAACGTCCAGGATCGCTGTTCCGTTGCCGTTATCGGCAACATTATCTCCAAAACTGTATTTCGTCTCAGTACCCGCGCGGCAGCAGTATTCCCATTCCAGAGCCGTTGGCAGCCTGACAGTTTCATCGGCATCGATCAGCTTTCGATCTCGCAAAATTGCAGTCAGCCGTTTGCAGAAACCAACGGCATCGTGCCAGCTGACGTTCTCGACAGAATTGCGAGGCCCCTTCCATCGACTGGGGTTCCGGCCTGTCACCGCCTGGTAGAGTTCCTGAGTTACCTCAAATTTTGAAACCCTGAACTTATGCTTAAACTTGATCTCCTGACGAGCCAGTTCATTTGCTGTCGGGTTTTCGGCACCGATCACTGACGTGTCTGGAAATGGTCCTTCGCCTGGAGTGATTGCCAAACATTCATCAACGAACCGCTGTATTGCTTTTTCCGGACTCTCGGACGGCACGGCTGTACGTCTGCTGTCTTCGTTGGCCGTGGCCAACGAAGTCATTCCGATGCACAGGAGTCCACAGCAAACGCCTGTTCTTAAGATCTGTTTCACCATTTCATGAATCTTTCCAACTGGTCAGGCACACATCCCACCGTTCATTGCATGATTTGTTCTCATCGTTCCACTTCGCCGTCAGTCCGCCAGGACATCAATACCCTATAGCCCCGGTAACTTAGAATCATTGCGAGCACACAGACCTACGTCCCCGAAGTATCACGGCTGTTTTCGTCGTGTCCG
Organism: Fuerstiella sp.; assembly: GCA_029247265.1. GTDB lineage: Bacteria > Planctomycetota > Planctomycetia > Planctomycetales > Planctomycetaceae > Fuerstiella. The sequence goes on along the minus strand of JAQWLN010000065.1, from coordinate 9,926 downwards.
GTGGAAGTCTGTGACTCGTCGCCGCCTTCGGACTGGATGTACGATTTTTCTTTGTAGAAGTAACCAACCGGCACAAACAGAATTGAGGTGACCAGAATCGTGTACGTCCAGAACCAGAAGTAGTCTCCGCCTTCCAGCGTATCCTGTCCGCCGACCGTAATGGAATGGCTGATCGCAGTTTCCGCAATATTGCCTCGAGCAGCTTCGACCGCGGCTTTGCCCTCGTCTCCGCGAGCGGCAATAATGCGCTCCTCCAGCCAGTCGTACGGCGCCCGTTCAGCAGATGACTCGGCCCCCGCGGAAACTCGACTGACGGATGCTCTCAGAATGACGTCCCACTGCGTCTGATTAATTCCGTCAGCGCCGGGCGATGTTATTCTGTAGTCGTTTTTCGACAGCTGGCTGTAAATGAATGCATTTCCATTGGAGTCTGTGAGTCCCGCCAGCAGCGTCTGACCTTCGCTTTCTGTGGGAAGAGGCTTGGTTGAGTCATCCTCTGCAGACGCGAAAAAAGCCTGTTCGATAAGTGCCGACGCCTGTGCGATCGCCTCATTGTCCGACGTCTCAACATCCTGCAGGACGTTGTACTGATTGAAATGCATCAGGACATCGTCAGCAGTACCGAACGACCCGTCAGCGCCACCAATCGTAATCGTTTTTCCTGCGTCCTCGGCACTTTCAACTGCCCTGCTGGCTGTTTGAAACGTCCACGTACCGATTGTGTTCTCCGAACCCGGCTGCTGAGATTTCGCCTCCGCCGCAACCTGACTGATTCCCGGCACCTGTATCGAGTGATTGACAACACTTGTGAATATATTGCCGAGTGAAACTGAAAATAACCAGACTGCCATGATGACGGACTTCATCGTCTTGGGAGCCTGTGTATAGGAAAACTCAAGCCCCGTAATCGAAATCATAACTTCACCGCTGGTCAGCAGGACGTATGCCCACAACTGCCAGGCGATAGAAGGCGTAGCACCGCCGTCAATAAGATCCTGAGCTCCTGCCACGACAGCAAAGCTGGCCGCCGTCAGGAAGAATCCGATCGAAATCTTTCGAATGGCTGTCAGTCGAAAAACTTTGTCCACGCTCGGATAGATCACAAACTGAAACAGAGGAATCAGAATCATCACCAGAATCGGGTTTAGCACCTGTATCTGCGACTGCAGCCAGGTGATTCCGAGAAAGTGCCGATCCATATTCTCAGCCTGAATGACCCACGATGACCCCGTCTGATCAAATAGTCCCCAGAATACAGCGACGAATGCGTAGATGGTGGACAGTTTCAGCAGAGCCACGACCCCATCACGACTAAAAGTCTCACGGAAGAAGCGGCTGCCGCCCGGAGGTACATGGATAAATACGTTTCGCCCCATCCAGAACATAAGGGTGGCTATTGCCATCAGAACGCCAGGTACTCCGAACGCGATGTGCGGGCCGTACCATTTCAGAAGTAGCGGTGTCATCCATGTTGACGCTGTGGAACCAAAGTTGATTGCGAAGTAAAACCACTGAAACACTTTGGTCATCAGATGACTGTTCTTCGTTCCGAACTGGTCACCAACATGAGCTGACACGCACGGTTTGATGCCGCCACTTCCCAGCGCAATAAGGAACAGACCTGCCATCAGCCAGCTACCTGGCGCAAGTCCTGCACCACCCATCAGTGCCAGGGACAAATGTCCCAGACAATAGACGATGGAAAGCCACAGAATTGTCCGATACTTGCCGATCAGAACGTCCGACAGGAACGACCCCATGACCGGAAAGAAATACGTTGCCGCCACAAAATTGTGATAGTATTCGTTGGCCTTCGCATCGCTCATTTCCGTGCCGACTTCGCCGTCGACCATGTAATGCAGATACTTGGTCATGAACACAACAAGGATCGTGCGCATGCCGTAGAAGCTGAAGCGTTCAGCGGCCTCGTTGCCGATGATGTACTTGATCCCCTTCGGAAGACCTGATGTTTCGTCGGGAACACTGCAGTATTGCGGATTCGTCATTTGTATTTCGTTTTTCGGTGTATTGCGGTCGTCTGAAAGACGGGATCCAGTCAGGCTGCTACGTCAGTGGCCACGCAGCGCCCAGCGATTCTTTCTGAATTGCTGTCAACTGTGTGACTCCATGCTGAGCCAGCGACAGTTCCTGTTGCAAAGTCGCCATATCGAAGGGTTCACCTTCGGCCGTGCCCTGTACTTCAATGAATTTCCCACTACCCGCCATGACCACGTTCATGTCTACGTCCGCCGTGCTGTCTTCGGGATAATCCAAATCCAGAACTGGCAGGCCACCGACCACGCCCACGCTGATCGCCGCTACGTTATCTTTGATAATCCCCTGCTTCGACGGCAGGCGCTCATCTGAGATCGAAGCGATAGCATCACACAGCACAATGAATCCGCCTGTGATGCTTAAAGTCCGAGTACCGCCATCAGCCTGCAGCACGTCGCAGTCGATCATGATCGTGTGTTCACCCAGTGCCGCAAAATCCACCGCTGCGCGCAGGCTGCGGCCGATCAGCCGCTGAATTTCAGTCGTGCGACCATCCACCTTTTTGCGGTCTCGCTGTTTGCGAGGCGACGTGCTGCCAGGCAGCATGTTGTATTCTGCGGTCACCCAGCCCTGAGCGGTGTCGACCTCGTTTCGAGGCATCCGCCAGGGTGGCACTTTGTTTTCGACACTGGCCGTACACAAGATCATGGTCTTGCCCGCCTGTATCAGAACACTGGCGGTGGCGGTTTCCACGAAACCTCGCTGAACAGAAATTGGACGCAGTTCATCAACGGCTCGGCCATCGTGGCGAGTCATACAATTAAGCCTTCGGCAGCAAGGGTACGATCGGGATTCACAGCTGACCCGACTTTCTGACGGGCCGTCACGGATATGTTGTCTCGAATGTCAACGATCTTCGCAACCGAACCACACACGATGCCTTGCAACGGTTTACTTTTGGCCGGATTTCCATCCCTCACGGCAGTGTCGGCCGGCCGCGTCTGATCCAAAACGGAAATCTCGCGGATTCAGGCGCCAATTTGTTTCTGCTCAACGATATTCGCCACGGAATCGACATGGACTCGACCGGAATGACATGCAAAGACACTTCACAGCGTCTATGCTCTGCACCGTCATTGTCGTCCACATTACCACATTCATTGCAGGTTGAATTCATGAACGAAACGCTCCGCCCCGCTCTGCAACAGCTGATCGCCGGAAAGGACCTGTCGTCCGATGCAGTGCAGCAGTGCGTTGGAGCCATGATGGATGGCAGTTGTGAGGCTGTCAATATGGCATCGTGGCTGACGGCCATGGCCTGCAAGGGACCTGCCGCTGTCGAAGTCGTCGGTGCTGCACAGGCAATGCGGGACCGAGCCGCTGGAATTCCTACACAACGCCGTCCATTGCTGGACACGTGTGGGACGGGCGGCGACCAGTTGCACACTTTTAACATCAGTACTGCCACCGCCATCGTTGCTGCCGCGTGCGGTGTAAATGTGGCGAAACACGGAAATCGCAGTGTATCCAGCAGCAGCGGCTCTGCCGACGTGCTGGAGGCGCTGGAAGTCAATATACAGCTGACACCCGATCAAGCCGCGAAGTGCCTGGATAAAATCGGCATTACCTTCTGCTTTGCTCCCCTGGTGCACGGGGCGATGAAACATGCCGCGCCTGTTCGCAAAGCCCTGGGCATTCCGACGATCTTCAATCTGCTGGGCCCGTTGACGAATCCCGCTGGCGCGGAATACCAGCTGCTTGGTGCCAGCAGCAACGAACGGGCGCACCTGCTGGCCTCTGCGCTCAGTGAGCTTGGCTGTCGCAAAGCGCTTGTCGTGTGCGGTAACAACGAACTGGATGAGGTCTGCCTGTGGGGCCCCACGACCGTTTACCAGGTCAGCGATGGGCAGACCGAAGAACTTACCTGGACGTGCGACGACTTCGGATTGCCGTTCTGCGATGTCGAACGACTGCGAGTCGGTTCATCAGCTGAAAGTGCTGCGATGATTCAGGCCGTGCTTTCCGGAGAAGATTCACCCGCCGCAAATATCGTCACCGCAAATACCGCGGCTGCCCTACTGGCTGCGGAACAGGAAACAAACCTGACCGACGCCGTGACGACCGTCCGGACAGTACTGACGGAGGGAATTGCCGCACGCAAGCTCAGCGATCTTACTGAGTGGACTCAAGCTGTCGCCTGACGCGGGGCGGCCCGCGAGCCGGAGCGAGCTGCCGCTCGGGAGATGGTAGTTCGCTTCCGAGTATCGTAGGTCGCTCTTAAAACCGACCTACACTAGATCGACTGACCGAAGCTGGAACCAATATGCCAAAAGCCATTCGAAGTGATTCAGAGAATAATCGCACCACCGGTTTCGCCGTCCCTGGTCTTGTCGGCGGCAAACCCGGCACGGTTGCTCAACAGGTGCATGACGGGGACACGCTGAACGTAATGCCGAACGGAAACATCGGGGTTCGTCTGCTGGGCATCGACACGCCGGAAGTCAGCTTCGCATTTCCGGGGCCGCGTTTACGCTTTGTGCATCTGCAGGATGACCGATGGAATGCATTTCTGCAGGCCCCATTCGACGGAAAGTGGGGACAGTTCACGACAGCCGTACCAGGCGGTCTGAAGTCGTGGATTCAGTCAAAAGTCGTGGGAGAACCAGGAGGCATCCATCACGAACATGCAGCGGCTGCCACGACGGAGCTACGTTCGCTTATCTCGCGAGACATGCAGATCATGGGACAGGATCTGTCCACATTCGGATATTACCTGGGCTTCGGGTTTGAGGTAATGGATGGCTATGGACGATTCCTGTGCACGATCAACCGAAATCAGCCGGATCGCGAAAAACCCACTCCCCGTCCGCCGACGTATAATCTTCGTCTTCTGGAACGCGGGCGTGCGTTTCCGTACTTCATCTGGCCTAACATGAATCCGTGGGACCGGCCGGATTCTGTGACGAAGGCAGTGATTCCTCCCGGCAAGGCAAAACAGCTGTCCGAAAACGATCGCGAACTGCTGACCGCCCGCACGTCAGTACAGGCGGCTCGGGCGCAGCATCGCGGAGTCTTTGATGCCATGAACCCACTGCTGCTGGAGCCATTTGAGCTGCGTTTCCTCGCCCGCCGCGAGTTGCCGGGCCGTTATGTGATTGACCTGACCAACGACTCAAACACACTGATCCACCCGCACAACTATTTCCGCGTTCCACTTCCGGAAGATCGGCTGTGGATCCCACCGGCTTATGCGCCGCTATTTGAGAAGGCCGGCTGGCAATCTGAGCCGCCACCGGCCTGACAGAACTTCGGCCGTCACACCACTGCTGATTGCTGCATGCTGCATGCCCCGCGTCAGCGCACACGAAAGATGCGGTGACCGGTAAGTACCTGCTCATTCGGATTCGTGCAGCGAACGTGAATGGCATACGTTCCCGGTCGCAATTCTTTCGGTAAATCCGCTTTCCACAGGTGCGGTGACGTCCTTGGTTTGGGAATCTTCCTCCACGGTACGTCAGGCAGGAGTTTTTGTTCTTCTTCCCATCGTTTCAGAAACAGTGGATCCGCCTCGGCAGCCTTTGTCATGGTCTGCCATTCTCCATCATGATTCAGCTTCCATTCGACCGTTGCTGCCGGCATCGCGTTGAATACGTTTGCGTAAAATGATGGCTTGTCGTCCTGGTATTCTTCGTCCGCCATCACGCGAACCTGGTAGTCCGCGCTCTTGCGGGCGGCTCTGTACTCCAGCAGGTATTTCTGTCCGTCGAAATGCATGACGGTGTGACCGTTTGGCGTACCGTCAGCACACAGTGTGTGCGGGATGTCGTTTTCGTCGGGGCGCCCAGACCACCATGAACCGGACACCGTCACGTTGATGATGTGGTGATGTGGCTGTGGTTTCTTCCAGCCGAGACTCTCGTCGATCATCACGTGTTCATGATGGTGCGTGTGGCCGGCCAGAGATACGCAGTGCTCGCGAGATTCCAGAATACGAAACAGCCGGTCGCGTTTGGGCTTCAGCCAGGGAGTCGACTTGACCAGCGGAATGTGCATCATTGCCACCACGAGTCGGTCCTGCGGCACGTTCTTCAGATCATTTTCGACAAAATCCAGTTGTTTATCGCTCAATCCTGAACGGTAGAACCGGCGTTCTCCGTCCGTCATCCAGTGCACGTCGTCAATCACCAGAAAATGGACTCCGCCATAGTCGAACGAAAAATAGGCAGGGCCATAAACGCGTTCAAATGTTTCGTCGCTGTATTCGTCCTTATCTGTGGCGTAGTTAATGTCGTGATTCCCAACAACGCTGTACCACGGGATTCCGATGCGACCAACGGTGCGATTGAAACTGTCAAACAGGCTCAGATCGTCAAACAGGATGTCGCCCAGCGTCACACCAAATGCTGCGTCTGTTCCGATCAGGCCTTCCACGACATCGTGAGCGATGTAGTCGATTTCCTTTTGGTCCCGGGGCTGTGGGTCACCGAAGAACACAACGTCAAATGCTGTTGGCTCGTCCTGCTTGTAAAGCGGAAAGTCAATGGTGCTCGGCAAAGGCCCGGTCGGCGGCACACCCGGAAACTTGAGACCCGTGGGCGATCCGTCCGGCTTGTGAATGTAGTAGAAACGGGACAGATGGTCCCTGTCCATTTGCGTCCGATACCCCGTCGGTTTCACGACAAAGACGATCGTGTCGTCGTCGACATCAATCGAGTATTTCCCGGATCCGTCTGTGACGACCACCTTTCGCCCATTGGAGACAGCGACACCAATCAGAGGACGTTCGCCGGTGTCGAATATGCCATTCTCATTGGCGTCAACAAACACCGTGCCGCGTGCGGTATCCTCAAAACCGTGCGACCGATCGACAGTGACGGTCAGGAATAACATAACAACAAACAAAGTCTGAAGACGCATTTGGCTTTCCTGCATACTTAAATGTGAACGTAAGGCGACTGGCTCTAGACGACTTGATCGTCGCCTGGACGGTTCGTTTTCTGAGATCGTGCTACGGACGAGATACTGATGTGTGACCAGAACCCGGCTGAGCAACTAAAAGTACTCGCGAGTTTACACTGTGCGCTGAATGCGTTGAACGAACAGCAACAGTGCGCACCACGGAGCGTGCAGTACCGGATTGTGGTTTCGGACTTGTGGGTGACCGGGGCTGGACGGAGCTTGCGAAGGTATCCCAGGGGTTGCACTCGTTCCTCGTTCCAACCCCGGCCACCCTCTCCAACTTTACAATCATTCGTTACTGCACCCCACCACGGAGTATGTAAGTCTAACAGCAGATTATCCGCTGTGCAGGTCACAAGAGTGTTGCCATTCAATACAGTGCATTTCGTGGGTGCCTGGGAAGTGGGGACACGTCGTTGGACAGTTCCGCGTCACCCGCGCCGATCTGTTCAGAGTCAGTCCGGCTGCGGTGCAGCGGTAACGTTCTGATCGTGTCTCGACGTATCGGCGTGGGCCTGCAATACCAGTCTTCGCGTCATCCACATCTCAAGCATCAGCATGCCGAGGAACACGAACAACAGCAACCCCCAGAGCTCACTACGTGACTCCTCGCCGTACATCCGTTTTCGCAGACTCTCCATCGACTCCACAAATGTCATCCGATCATTCACAATCAATCTTGCGTGGTCGTCAGGGACGAGCTCAGCCGGATTATCTTCAGCATGGTCGTAGTTGACGACGAATAAGTCGATCAGTTTGGTCTCTGTGTTCACATCGCTTCGCAAATCGTAGTGACCCGGCAAACGTGTTGAGGGAAGTCGGACCAGCCATTCGCGATCGTTGTCCGCCGTGACGGCTTCGGCACTGGACTCAAATGGGCCGGAGAACCGAAATTCGCCGGTTTCGACTTCGTCCGGGATCTTCGGCAGAATCGTCGTCAATGGTTCACCAAACCCAACGTTTCGCCGAGTCCGCGACGAAGCCATCTGAAAAAGTGCTTCATGCAGGAAGGGAACGTAGTCAGGGCGGGTCGGCAGCCCGTTCCACGCTGCATCGATGTTGCTTGTCATCAACAGGACACTTCCTCGACCGTACGGCACCTGTAGCAGCAATGGATCCCCGGACGTCAGTTGCGCCACTGTGGCTGGTGTCGACTGTGTTGGAACGGCAGGGATCGTTTCGTTAAGTCCACTCTCAGGCGGCGCGTCTGTTTCCGGCCCCTGCTGTTGTGCTTTCGGCAATTCTGTCGTCGCTTCGACCAACCACCAACGTTCAAAGGTGGCCGTCAGAAAGGTGGCCCCGTCGCGTTCGCGAAATCGATTCAGCCACGCTGCTTCAAGGCTGTAAGGCGCTATGGTTGTTGGGGTCACGGCATCCGGATCGGCACTGCGAACCCGCTTCAGCTTGAGTTGAGGAAGCACCTTGCCGTAATTTTCATGAAACGATGCGGCAGACGACTTCGGCCCCAGGGTAATAAACAGGCCCTTGCCGCTGGCGACGAACCTCTGAAGTGCATCTGCCATTTCCGTCGGCAGTTCATCGATGTCCGGCAGGATTACAGCAGCCACATCCTGTAGATGATCCGGCGTCAGGTCGCGGGCCCGGACGGTTTTCGTCAGGATCCAGGGAGCTTTATTTTCCGGGGCCGTCAGCGCCAGCTGCGCGAAAAATGTATTCCATTGCGTTTTATCCAGGCTGTCGGAACCTTCAACCAACAATACGGGAATGGCAGTTGTGACGCGGACGGCCGCATGACTTGCGTTGTCTGCCATCACGGAATCATTCGGCAGATCGACTTTAACGGTAATCAGATTCGTTCCTTCCACCGAAAAGCGAATCGAACGACTGAACCTCGTTTCTGATTCAGCCGGCACCGACACTGTCGCATCAAGGCCGGCGACACGCTGTCCGTTCAACTGAATCTGCAACGGCACTTCAACTGTCGCTGATCCTGCATTGCGAACCGGCACCTGAAAACTAACGGGGAATCCGGGGACCGATAAGTCACGCGACACATCAATGCGGCCGATCGAAATATTCTGACGTATTGGAGCCAGTCCGGCACTCAGATCAACCACCCACAACGACGGCCGCACTGATGGAAAATTCAGCACATCATCAAATCGCTTCCACGCAGCACTATCTGCAACAGACCAACTGGCTCGCTGACGGTCGGTCAGTATTACAATTTCACGTGATCCATTACTGCAGCGTCCCAGAATGCCCACAGCCTCTTCACACGCCTGTCGCAGGTCTGCTGCGCCTGCGGGGGGCGGAAGTTCGTCCAGCTCTTCGCTGACGAGACTGAGATCCTGCAATGTAGATTCAATGATTCGCACGGGCCTGTCGCGAGCGTCGATCACTGCGGCTGTATCACCGGGCTGCAGTGTCTGCAGAAACTCCTGAGCACGTCGAATGGCCTTCTGGTGTATGGAGATAAGGCCATCACTGCGCCCCATCGAATTTGATCCGTCGATCACCAGAACCACGTCTCGTGAGCCGGCTGAATTATAGCCCATCAGAAAACCGCTGCTGATCCATGGCCGCGCGGCCGCAACTGCAATCAGGCACACTGCGGCAATGCGGATCACCAACAGCAGCAACTCCTCCAGCTTCATTTTGCGGCGAGTCTTGCGGCTGGGATCCAGAAACTGCATTGCCCCCCAACTCACCACGTCGTATTTACGACGACTGAGCAGGTGGGCGACAACCGGCAGCGCTATTCCCGCCAGGCCCAGCAGCATCATGGGATTAAGGAAAAACTGAAGCATGCTCGGTCAGCCGTGGTCTGCGAGGAAGGTCGGTGCTACCCGGGCAGCTCACACACCGATGACAACAGCACTGCTTTGCCCCATGCGGGTGACGCTGGTTTTCAGAAACAGCTTGTTATCTGTTGCAAGATGCTCGTCCGCTACGACATTCAGCTGACCATCATCATCCGAGGCGCGGAAGTTCAGCGTTTTCGGTACGAC
>JAQWLN010000037.1 GCA_029247265.1 Fuerstiella sp. | reverse complement strand
GGGCATGATCTTCACGGCACGCAGGCCGGTAGTCGTCCAGGATAAGCTCTACTTCTATTATGGCGGGTTTGACAGAGTGCACGACGATACCAAAGGTGTTCAGGGAGCCATCGGCCTGCCGATCATCCGATTAGACGGCTTTTGCTCAATGCATGCCGAAGATAAGGAAGGCTGGCTGATCAGCCGCCGCGAGGTCTTTCATATGCCACAAGTGGACATTAACGCAGTGACGAAGGACGGCGGTTATATAGAGGCGGAACTGCTGGACCGCGACAACCGCGTGATCCCGGGATTCTCTCGCAGTGAATGTCTTCGTTTTCAGGGAGACTCCGTTCGCGGCACAATTCAGTGGAAGACGAAGTCCTTTCCAAGGAAGTGGCGGGCGAAGGATAAGAAGATTCGCTTCTACGTTACGAACGGCGACCTGTATTCCTACCTGCCTGTTGCAATCGAACTAAAAAAGGACGACGGGTGGCCTGACTATTGATGATCCCCGGTTACTGTTTCCCGAGGTGACAAATCAACTTGTACCGGTAGTGTCACCAGTCCAGAGACACCTTCACGACTGAAGTGTGATCCGAGACGCCAGGCATGACGCACACCACCGAGTTTTCAGACCTGGTGCAGTGCGTGCCGAACGTCAGACAGAGTCGCGAGATCGATCATCAGTTTCGTGCTATACTTAAGACGTCCATTAACCGCGTGAAGTTCAACGTCAAATGATCAAAGCAAAGAATTGTCGAGTGGTTTCCGGTTTCATGGCATTGCTGTGGGCGATAGGAGGGACGGCGACCGCGGCGGAGAACGCTCCTGGACGCAATGCTGAACCCTCGGCAAATGCAAATGACCCCAGTGGAGATGATGCGCCGCTGCCCACCTTCGAAGAACTGAAATCAGCGGGCGCACTGCGATCGAGTTATCGAAAGCTCCAGGTTCGTTCAATCGGAACAGCAGCACCGAAGCCCAAACTCGCGGTATTTCGAAAGGACATCCGGCCCATACTTGAACGATCCTGTCTTCAATGTCACGGAGCAGAGACGCAGGAGGGCAATATTCGGCTCGACACGCTGGACCCCGATCTTCTGCATGGCAAGGACGTCGACTGGTGGGTGGAGGTCCTGGCAGTGCTGAGCAATGGAGAAATGCCTCCTCCGGACGATACTGAATTGACCGACGAAGCTCGCAGCAAAGTGGTGGAATGGCTGTCAGGTGAAATTCAGGTGGCATCGATTGTGCGGCGGGCAGAGGGGGGACACTCGTCCTTTCGTCGTATGACTCGCTACGAATACAACTACGCGCTGCAGGATCTCCTGGGCCTGCCATGGGACTTTGCGAATGACCTTCCGCCAGAAGGAAATTCGGACGATGGTTTTCAAAACAGTTCTGAAATGCTGCACGTTTCCGTTGGGCAGCTGGAAACGTACCGTCGGCTCGCCCGCAAGGCGCTGAAACAAGCGACCGTCGTCGGTGAACGGCCTCCCGTTCTTTATTGGGGCGTCTCAATGACTGCTGCTGCTGAGATCGAATGGCCTAAACAAAAAGAACAGCTTGAAAAGGCCACGGAGAAATTCAAAGACGACCCGGACAAACAAAAGAAGGAGTTGGAACGGCTAACCGACAGTTTTAACAACCCGCATCGCAACACATACTTCAGGGAGTTATCGACAGGCCGAACGGCACGTGCCACGTGGGCATACTATGGAGCGAAGCATGCGTTCAGTACCACTGATTCTCGTTCTGAGATTCCGGACTCATTTGATCACGTCGCAATCATCCCCATGGGCAGAAATCAGAAGCTGACCATTGAGCTGGGCAACCGGGTGCCGGATGAAGGAATGATGCGAGTCCGCGTGCGGGCGTCACGAACGTCCGGCGAAGCTACACGGATCCCGAGTCTGCAGCTGGAGTTCGGCTGGCAGGCCAGCAACGAAGGTCGGTCGGTTATTCGTGTGAGTTCCGCAGACACACCAGTTCACGCCGGTACAGACGCCCCGGAAATCTACGAGTGGGACTTTCCACTGGGGGAAATCTACCCTCGTAACTCAGTCCGCAAGACCTCGAAAATGGGTGCTATGCCCAGTCCCTCCGAGTACATCCGCCTGATCAACAGTTCTGTTTCACAGGGTGATATTCAGATCGATTATGTTGAAGTCGCTGCCCCCGTTTATGACCAGTGGCCACCGGAATCGCACAATCGAATTTTTATTGACAGCGATCACTTGCAGGACGAAGCGGTGTACGCTCGAGAGGTCTTAGCAGCATTCATGTCACGTGCCTGGCGACGAGGCGTGACTGGCGCAGAAGTTGATCAAAAAATCGCGCTCTTCCACGCAGTGCGCATAGAGTGCGAAAATTTTGAACAAGCCATGATTGAAGTTCTATCAACTGTACTCTCATCCCCGAATTTTCTTTACCTGGTGCGGACACCGGGTGGTGGGGATCCTGATGCGCAGGCATCGCGTCTTTCGGCAGACGAATTGGCAACACGGTTGTCAATGTTTCTGTGGTGCAGTGTGCCCGATGCCGAGCTGCTGCATCTGGCTGCCAGTGATCAACTGGGGGATTCTGAAACCGTGGCAGATCAGGTCAAGCGGATGCTGTCCGACCCTCGTTCCGCTCGATTTTCAAGGCAATTCGTCCATCAATGGCTGGACATGCAGCTACTCGATTTTCTGAACATCAAAGAGCATGTCCCGGGTTTTGATCCACTGCTGAAAGAGGCGATGCAACAGGAACCCATTGCATTTTTTTATGAGATGTTGCAGAACGATGAAAGTGTGCTGAACTTCATTCACGCCGATTACACGATGGCGAATGAACGTCTTGCACAACATTATGGTCTGCCTGAGGTGTACGGAAATCATTTTCGCCGCGTCAATCTGGAGCCTGGTCAGAGACGTGGCGGATTGCTGACCCAGTCTGGGCTGTTGGCGATGAACTCTGATGGCGCGGATTCCCATCCGCTGAAACGTGGAATCTGGCTGCTGGAGAGTCTGCTCAACGATCCTCCACCACCGCCACCGCCTGCCGTACCGGAGATTGACCTGGCTGATCCCGAAATCGCCAGGCTTACGCTCAAACAACGAATCGAAGACCACCGCAATCATGCGGCATGCATGTCGTGCCACGCGAAAATCGATCCCTGGGGAATCGCTTTTGAGAATTACGATGCGATCGGGCGCTGGCGTAACCAGATCAAAGGCCAACCCGTCGATTCGGCCAGCCTGTTGTTCAACAACCAAAAACTGGATGGTATGGACGGCCTGAAACGGTTTCTGCTGGAACATCGCCAGGATCAGTTTGTCCGGGCGATCGCCTATAAAATGACGACATATGCTCTCGGAAGGCCACTGACCTTTGCCGACCGCTCAAGTATTGACGAAATCACAGCCGATGTGCGTAAGCAGGGAGACGGACTGGCAACCATGATTTCGCAAATCGTCGCGAGTGATTTGTTCCGGTCCAGATAGGCCGTAAGACGGCATTCCCATGAGTCATGTGCGTTGTAAGATATACAGTTCGACAATCCGGTAAGACGAAGAACAGACGGAAAAATACACTGACATGACGCTGAACCTGAATGCACTTGATCGTCGTCGTTTTCTGCGTGGTTCCGGCGTGGCCCTGGCGCTGCCGCTGTTCGAATCTGTCCCAACACCGTCGGTGCGGGCCGCTGTCGATACTGCCGGCCCCGACTCCAACCCCAGACGTCTGGCCTGTTTCTATTTCCCCGACGGCGTTCCCATGCCATTGGCGGAAGACCCGGCGTACAAAGACTGGTCTTGGTTCCCGCAGGGAAACGGTATGGACTTCAGATTCACGAAGTGCCTCGAACCGCTGGAGCCATTGCGGAATGATCTGACTGTTCTGTCCGGTCTTTCTCATCCGGCGGCTCGCAAAATTCACGGTCATTCGAATGCGGACCAGTTCCTGACGGCAGCGCCTACGGGGTCTGACGGACCGTACAGGAATGCAATTTCACTGGATCAGGAATTCGCGGCACACGTCGGGCGTCAGACAAGGTTCTCGTCGCTTGTTATGTCCACCGATGGCGGCACAGGAACGCCACGTGGAGCTCATACACTTTCTTTCAATCGAAACGGCAGAGCCATCTCTGCCGAGTACCGCCCGAAGCGCGTGTTTGACATGCTGTTTGTCAAGAGCGATGAAGACGCTGCCCGCCGGCTTGCGCTGAACAAAAACGCACTGGATGATCTGCTGACTGACGCTCGGTCTTTGCGAAAGACGCTTTCAGCAAAGGATCAGAAGAGCCTGGATGAATATCTGGAATCGGTTCGTGAGGCAGAGGTCAGGGTGGAGAAGGCGAAGCATTGGATCAATACGCCACTTCCAACGGTGGATGCGGATCATCTTAATCTTGATCTGACACCGGATGAGCCCCGTCTTTACCTGCAGACGATGTTCGAATTGATCTACCTGGCATTCAGGACCGATTCCACTCGCGTGGCTACCTATCAAATTGGTCGAGAAAACGGAGTTGGAAAAAGTGACCATCTGGCCCGAGCCGTCGGATTCAACCTGTCCCACCAATTATCACACGAAACGAAAAACCCGGACGGCTGGAAGAACTTCGGAATCTACTGCCAATTCCTGAACGAGGAATACGGCCGATTTGCATTGAAGCTTAAGCAAACTCCGGAACCGGCAGGGGGTGGTACAATGCTGGACAACACGCTGTTACTGTTCGGGTCCGCGTCGAGCGCATTTCACCTTTCGCGAAATTATCCTCTGATTCTGGCGGGCGGAAAGAACATGGGGTTCACGCATGGAAAATATCTGAATTACGCGGGCAACGATGCTGCTGGCGGTGCCTGGGACGGCGGTCGGGAACCATGGCAGAAGAAAGTGACGCGAGAGGATATTCCGCTGTCGAATCTCTTTGTCACCATGCTTCAGCGTCTCGGCGTCGAGACCGAAAACTTCGCAGACAGCACCGACGCGCTGACCGACGTCTGACCGACGTCTGACAGGGCTGTGCGTCATGTCATGGCAGGATTGTTTGTCACGTAACGTGATGATACGAAAGGCGTCCGGACAACACTGTGGCGGACACCCTGGTCACTTTCGCATTCTGTTGTGGCCCATCAACGCCCGGGCGAACCGAAAGTGTCTGGCTGAAGGTGTTCGGCTGGGAAATCAGGACGGAATCGCGACCCCGAGAGACTGAAGCGCGGTCCGCGTTTTCGTGGTCTCCGAATACACTTCGGCGTGGATGCCAAAGGTTCGCGCTGCAATTACGTATTCTTCGATGTCGTCCGTGTAGAAACACTCCTGTGGTTCACTGTCCGTCTTGTTCAGGGCATCTTCGTAAATTCCGGATTCAGGTTTCAGCACACCGGCCTCGTACGAAGTCGTAAGGGCATCAAAGCAGTTCAGGACACTGAAGTGTTCCTGAATAAATTCCAGGTGTGTGACGCTGGTGTTTGACAGTAGTACGAGCCTGAGGCCCGCCTGCTTCAGTTCGGCAAGCAGGGGCACGATGGAATGATTCAACTGAAAGATGTCGGCGACGGCGTGCTTCAATGTGTCAAAGTTGACAGTCACGCCCAATTGTCGCTGGAATCCTTCATGAAACTCACGTTCTGAAATTTCGCCCCGTTCCAACTGCCACTGCAGGCCGGAATTCAGCAACAGGTCACGAACCTGCGGTTCGGGTGCACCGGAAACGGCGGCCGCATTCTGGCACATCAGGTCGTGCGAAAAATGCAGAAGAACATTGCCCATATCAAACAGGCAGGTCTTGATTGGCATGACGGCGCGCAGCCTTGCTGAGATGAGACCCACTTAAATCCGCATACGACCAGGGAATCGGAATGTCCGAAACTCCGCGCGATCGTATGCAGATCCATCTGAAGTCTGCTTTAGTTGGTTGCGGCAGCCTTAGCTTCGACCGCTTGTTCCTGAAGCAGCGTTTCCACAATGGCGGCCATGTAGCCGTATTCATGGAACCCGACAGACTTAAGACGCACTTTGCCATGGTGATCAATGAACAGAGTGGTGGGGAATCCCTGAAATTCAGGGACCTGTCCCATTACTTCGTCGGGGATGATGGCACACGGATAGTTCATGCTGTTATTCGCCATGAAATCGGTGACGATCTTTGTGTTGGCCTCATCGCTCGGGCCCTGTTCCTGATTCAATCCGATCATCTGAAATCCGTAGTCGCCATATTTGTCCTGCAACTGGACGAATGCCGGAATCTCCTGCCGGCAGGGCGGACACCACGTACCCCAGATATCAACGATACACACCCGGCCCTTCATGGTTGCAAGACTAATCGGCTTGCCATGGACGTCTGTCAGGTCAAAATCAAAGGGGAAGCCGGTTCCTGCAGCCAGTTCCTCTTTGGCATGTTGCACAAGCATTTCCTCATGCTTCTTTTTCAGATCGGCAAGTTGAGCTTCCCATTCGGCGATCTTGCCCGCGAATTCCGGCAATGCCTGGACCGATGCCAGTCTCTCGTCCTTTTGGATCATGTCCAGATCGACTTGTCGAGGGCCTCGAAAGCCTGCCTCGACAGCCTGAGTCAGAGCGGCCAGGGCTTCTGCGCCTTTGCCTTGCCTGTTCAAGACGCAGGCATGGTTAAAAAATACGTCGGGGGCAAGTTGTGGCATTGGGAATTCCACGTTTGCGGCCAATGCTTTACTCAGGATTTCCGCTCCACGCACGAATGCCAGGTCAGCAGCACCCTGATTCTTTTTTTGCTGCTGCATCATTCCGATTTGCTGCAGCGTACCGACATATTCACCGACAGCCTGTGGGTTGGTTGGACTGCTCTCGTAGGCAGTCTTGATATCCGCAAACTCGGCGGGCAGATCCTCAAAATCTTCAGTCAACCCTGCTATGACCGGGTCCGCCTCAACCGGGGCGGCTGAAGCTGTTGGTGCCTCGGTCTGTGTCCCCGGTGAATCGCTGGCAGGCGCGTCTGACGCCGCTGTACCTGTACCAGAAGTGCCCGTGTCGGATTCACCGCAGCCGACGAGCAGACTTCCGCAGAGAAAAAGAGTGAGAGAGAGCCACGATAACTTCATCACGATCCATCCTTGATGAGCGATTGTTGTTGAAGGACACGAGCAAAACGCCGGTAGTTGAACAACCTGCCAACGCTGCCCACAGGCTGGAGCAAACTCCATATTAATGTGGACGCTGCGAGCGACCGCGGAGGCGGAACACACTCGCTTCTTCGCCTCGAGAGTGTGTCAGTCCGTTCCGAGAGTGCTCAACATTCCCGATTCTATCGTATTTACGTGATCTGCCAAGACGGATTGCGGGGGCTGAGCGGTTTGGCGGAATTGGTGCGTAAGCACACAGGCTTCGCCGGCGTCATAACCTGATTTCAGCGGACCGCTTCCGCCGCTGCGACAGCTAATTCGTCACAGCGTTCGTTTTCCGGGTGGCCGGAATGCCCTTTGACGACCGTGAACTTCACGTCGTGTCTGGGCAGCAATTCGTCGAGCTGTTTCCAATATTCCACGTTCAACACGGGCTTCAGCTGTTTTCCCGCTTTTCTCTGCCAGCCGTTTCGTTTCCAGCCGGGCATCCACGACTGACACCCCTGGGCGACGTAGGTGCTGTCCGTGATGACCTCTACCCTTGTCCGTCGACTCAGTTGCTGAAGTCCCTCGATAACTGCCTGCAATTCCATTCTGTTGTTGGTGGTTTCCGGATCACCACCACTGAACTCTTTTTCTTTCCCGCTGGCGGGGTGTCGAAGAATGCAGGCCCAACCGCCGGGACCTGGGTTTCCACGGCAGGCGCCGTCGGTGAATATGCGAACAAATGGAAGTGAGCTATCAGCGGAACTCAAGGCAACCCTGTCTCGGCCAGGCCGTAACCGGTTTCGTTACGATCGATAGTACGTGTCCCCACCTGCAGGTCGCAGGACTGGGCTTAATGCTGCCAAAGTGCTAAGAACGGACGCTGCTATCGCTCACGGTAGACGATTCGGCCGCGATTCAGGTCATACGGAGACACTTCGACAACGACTCGATCGCCTGGCACGATGCGGATGAAATGTTTGCGCATTTTTCCTGCTACGTGCGCCATCACCAAGTGGCCGTTTTCCAGTTCCACCCGAAACTGTGTGTTTGCGAGGGCCTCGACAACGTTGCCTTCAACCTGAATTGCTTCTTCTTTCGCCATTCTGAGATTGCTTTTTTCCCTGTCGCGAAACAGACCTGTGTTTGAGATTGGAAACATGAACTGTGAATGTGCCCGACGTATTATCGGGCCCAAAACAGCGTCCCGCACCAGACGGTGGAGCGAGGCCGGAGACCGCCGAATGTTGGTGAAACAGCCCTCAGGACGTGCGTCTCAACCAGGATCGCGTGACGCTTCCGAGGAAACGGACGCGGCAACTGTCAGCGGAACGGTGAATCGTTACACTCCTGTAACAGAAACTCAAGTGGGAATTCGGCTTACATCGTGAGTGTGGCACTAATTTCCGGGCAATCGGAAGGCCATCCATTCAGCATTGACCGGCGGATTTCAGCAACAACACTCCCAATGAGACCGTTCAGAGTCTTCTGGAAAGACATTATACCGCTGCTGCAGGCAGCTTTTTCGCTCTGAGCGATGGCTTGGACGGGGCTGCGGGCTATATCGTTGAAATTGAAGATGATTCATCCCTATTCGGAAATCCCGGAACTGTCCGGCCATCGGGCTGCCACCGGTGTCGTGCGTATCCCGGTGGAGCAGGACATTCCTTTCACCGACCGCGTGCGCGCGATAGTTGACACCTGCGAATTTCAGCGACTCAGGCAAATCACACAACTGGCACTGGCGTCCCGAGTCTACCCAGGTGCGATTCATAGTCGTTTTGAACACGCTCTGGGGGTTTATCACAACGCTCTGCAGTATCTATGGCAATTGGGAAATGACCCGAGGTTTGCGGCCCTTGTCTCTCCGCACGAGGCGGAAGTACTGATCGTAGCGGCCCTGCTGCATGACATCGGTCACTGGCCGTTCTGTCACCCTGTCGAAGATCTGGCGTTGGAGCACATGCCGCCTCATGAGGCATTTGCGTCAGAGTTTCTGGGTCCGGACAACGAATTAACACAGGTGCTGCAGGAACAATGGAACGTCGAGGCGGATGAAGTCCTGCAGGTATTGACCGGTCAATCGGATGATTCCAGTCTGCAGCTGCGACAGTCAATTCTTTCCGGGCCGATCGACATTGATAAGATGGACTACCTTGGCCGTGACAGTCAGCATTGTGGAGTTCCTTATGGTCGCAACTTTGATCGTCAGCGGTTGATCAGTTCACTGGTGCTGAACGAGGCGGGAGACGGACTGGCCATCACGTCCAAAGGAAAAACGGCAGCGGAAATGATGGTCTTTGCGCGCTATGTGATGTTCAGTGAAGTCTACTGGCATCACGCAGTTCGCTCGGCCACCACAATGTTTGCCAGGGCCTTCTATGATGTCCATGAATCGCTGAACCTGGCGGAACTTTTCTGTATGACGGAGCCGCAAATGATTCGGACGCTGTGCGATGCTGCCAGGAATCGGCCTGCGGAACAGCTCACCAACGGCTTGTTTGGAGGCACGCGACGACTGCATAAGCGTCTGGTTGAATACAGCCTTTTTCAAAACCCCGACATGTATCGCAGGCTTCGGCAGTTGCCCTACCCGAAGCTTGTCGAATGTTCGAATCGCCTGGCGGATTCGATCAGCTCAGAGCATGAGGTGTCGTTGAGTCCGGTGGACGTGCTGATTGATGCGCCGCCTCTGCATCGCGAAGTGGAATTCAAAGTGGACATCTATTTTGCCGCGGAACAAACCTATCGACCGCTGAAAGACGTGTCCCCGATCGTCGCTTCCATGTCTAACACGGCATTCGACGACTGCGTCAAACGGGTGCGTATCTGTGTTTCAGAAAACCTACGGCCAGCGCAATTGAGGCCGGATTCGATTGATCACTTACTCCGGCAGGCTGTAGACGCTTGTGTGGCTGAGGTTCGGTGACGAGGTCTGGAAGAGGTTGCTGCCACACGCGAACTTCCCCTGGCGCAGTGGTATCCTGGCTGCCACCGGACTAGGCTACATAGCCAGTGACGGCGGCCTGGACAGCCGCAGATCGGTTTCGCGGTGGTCGTGCACGCCGTGCTGATGACAGTCAGGTGAGGGGACATGCGATGCGAACAATGACGGAGACATTTCGGTCGGCTCGCAAGATCGTCGGCAGCTGTATTGTCGCGATTTGCGCGACAAGCGGACTGATGTCGTCGCTCGTGCATGCGGATTCTCGTCCGAATATCCTGTTTATCCTGCTCGATAACGTCGGCAAGGACTGGTTTCGCTGTTACGGAAGCCAGGAAAACCAGACGCCAAATATCGATCGCCTGGCACGGACGGGGCTGAAAGTTCGAAATTGCTATGTGACGCCCGTCTGCAGCACGACGCGGACGATGCTGTTGACGGGGCGCTACCCATTCACAACCGGATGGCACACTCACCATGACCCTGCCATCTACGGAGGGGGCTACTTTGACTGGAAACGCGAAGTTTGCATGGCCCGCGTGATGCGCGATGCCGGATACGATACATGCATCTCGGGTAAATGGCAGATCAACGATCTGTTTGACCCCGAACAGAAGGATGCGCTGAACAGTCACGGATTTGACGACTATTGTATTTTTCCCGAAGGTCGAAAAGGGCATCCGGCTCATAAACAGCGTTACTGGGATCCGTACGTCGTCCGAAACGGAGAATTGCTGGACACTGCCGGGCAGTTTGGTCCCGACATTTTTGCGGATCATCTGGTCGAGTTCTTTCGGCGACCGCGGAACAAACCCTTCTTCGCCTACTACTCAACGATTCTCACGCATATCCCGGTCGTGCACACACCTCACAATCGTGGACAGCAATTATCATCTCGTGAGCTCTTTGCCGGAATGCTCAACTATGCTGATCATCTGGTCGCGCGGCTGCAGCAGGGACTTGTCGACTCCGGTATGCGAGACAATACGCTCATCTTTATCGTGGTCGACAATGGCACGGATAATGGGACTGATCAGAACGCTTTTCAGAGTCTGGGCGGCAGAATCGGTGGGCGCATCTCCGGAGAGGGCATCTATTCGCTGACCGAACGCGGGATCAATATGCCGCTCATCGTGAATTGTCCAAAATTGGTTCCGGGCAGCCGGGAAAGCGATTGGCTGGTCGATGCGACAGACTTTCTGCCGACCTTGGCTGAATTCGCAGGCGGCCCGTTGCCTGCGGGCGTTCAGGTCGACGGACAGTCATTTGCGGCAGAAATCCTGGGGAAGGAATCCGATGTCCCGCCTCGGGGCTGGTGCCTGACGCAATACTATAAAACCCGGGCCGTGCGCGACCAGAGGTTCAAACTCTATTCATCCGGCGAATTCTACGATCTTTCCGAAGACCCACTGGAACAGCACAGCATCAGTGCAGCACGCCGCCGTGACGAAAGCAGTTTCAGTAAGCTTTCGGCTGTGCTCTCGGGGCTGCCGGAGAACGCAACGCTGCCGTGGGAGTTTCGCAGTATCTCGGCAAGGAAAATTCGGTCCGAAGAAGCGGCGGCCCTGAAGGCCACGAAACAATAAAGGCCAGCTGAACCAGCTGGCCTTCATTGACTATTGTATCGGGCGTGGAACAGGTCATTTTTCCGGTGGACCTGCTCCTTCCATCTCCCGTTTGATGGCGTCGTAGATTTCCTGCCGATGGACTGTGATGTCCTTCGGTGCGTCGATCCCAATCCTCACCTTATCGCCACGTACCTCGACGATTGTGATGCGAATGGAATCTCCAATAACTATTGTTTCGTCGCGTTGACGCGAAAGTACCAGCATTCTTTTGTTCCTCCGTGTGTGTATTCCTTCGGTTCCTGATCACCGCTCCTGCATATCTCCCGCACGTACCCGGAAAACTGGAGCGACCGCATTCAGTTGCCGCGTCGTTACTGCTTATCATAGTGTGGCTGACCGTGCCCTCGTGCAATTCAGAATCGTCTTCGTAGACCATTCCGATCAGGCGAACAGGCGAATCTCGGGGTGTTGTGGCAACCTGACGTCGAGTTACACGATGGCACCGATTGTATCGCCGCAAGTGGCGAATGGACTGATTCAGAGATGACGATTGCCTGCGGCTCGTAAGGCAACTAATCTCCACGTTCTTGCGAACATGACTTGGAGCGGGTGCAAATCTGTTCCGGAGGACCGAAATGCTGACCTTGAGTATCGCCATTGGCTCGTTTGCCGCCTTTATCCTGGCGTATCACACCTACGGCCGCTGGCTGTCGGCGAAGATTTTTCAAGTCAATGATTCTGCGACAGTGCCGTCGCACGAACTTCGTGACGACGTCGACTTCGTCCCCACCCAGCGCCAGGTATTGTTCGGGCATCATTTCACCAGTATTGCAGGCACCGGACCCATCGTTGGACCGGCGATTGCAGTCTTCTGGGGCTGGCTGCCGGCGTTGCTGTGGGTTGTGCTGGGGGCGATTTTTGTGGGAGCCGTGCACGACTTTGGCGCACTGATGGTGTCACTGCGGAATCGCGGGCAGACCATCGGAGAAGTCGCCGGGCGACTTATCAATCCTCGTGCACGCCTGCTGTTTTTGCTGATCCTGTTTTTCGCGCTGACAATCGTTCTGGCCATCTTTGGGCTGGTGATCGCTATAATTTTTTCACTGTACCCGGAGTCTGTGCTGTCTGTATGGGTCGCCATGCCTTTGGCGGTCGCGATTGGAGTCTACGTACATCGGAACCAGAAGGCGTCATTGTTGGTGCCATCACTGGTGGCATTGGGGATCCTGTATGCTTCCGTGTATCTGGGCGTTTACTACTGTCCGATCACGTTGCCCGTGTCGGTATACATTTCCGGTTCGCCGATTGTAACCTGGACCATCGTGTTGATGATTTATTGTTTCATCGCCTCAGTATTGCCCGTCTGGCTGCTGCTGCAGCCGCGTGACTACATCAACAGTCATCAACTGGTCGTGGCCCTGACGCTGCTGGTCGCAGGACTCGCCGTTGCCGGACTGACAGGCAAGGCCGACCTTTCGCAAAGCACACCGGCGATTGTGGCGAAAGCGGACATTCCCGCCGACGCTCCGCCGATTATGCCGTTTCTGTTCATCACAATTGCGTGTGGCGCCTGCAGCGGCTTCCACTGCGTCGTCAGCAGCGGGACGACCAGTAAGCAGATCGCGCGGGAGTCAGACGCTCAGTTTATTGGCTACGGATCCATGTTGATGGAGGGTGCCCTGGCAGTACTGGTTATTCTGGCGTGTTGCGCCGGTGTGGGCATGGGGCGGTTCGAAAAGGATGTTTCCGGAACACTGGTTCCCATTGTCGACTCATCCGGCGCCAAGCTGGTTGGCGAAGCGGCGTGGCGATCTCGGTATTCGGTCGAAGGCGGCTGGGGCAACTTTAAGCTTCCGCAGACGGTCGGTGCATTTGTTGAAGGTGGTGCGAATTTCGTCACCTCACTGGGAATTCCTCTGGAACTTTCCATGGGTATCATCGCCGTGCTGGTGGCGTGCTTTGCCGCGACAACACTGGACACTGCAACTCGGCTACAGCGGTATGTGGTTCAGGAACTGGGGGCTTCGTTTGGTATCAAGCCGCTGACCAACAAGTACGGAGCGACTCTGCTGGCCGTTGTGCTGGGTACGCTGGTGGCGATGATCCCCAATGGTGCCGGAGAGTACGGGAAGGGCGGCCTGATTCTATGGCCGCTATTTGGAGCCACGAATCAGTTGCTGGCCGGACTGGCCTTTATGGTGCTCATCTTCTTTCTCGCACGGAGGGGACGCAGCATCAAATTTGCGATCATACCGGTGTTGATGATGACCATTATTCCCGCATACGCTTTGGGCTGGAACATGTTTCGGCAGGGCGGCTGGCTGAACAACGAACAGCCGAACTACCTGCTGGCGGGATTTGGCCTTGTGATTCTGGCGCTGCAGGCGTGGATGGTTGCCGAATGTGTTCTGCTGTTACCCAAAGTAAAGGGTGTGCTGGAAGAGGCCCTTCCTCCGCTCGAAAGAACTCAGACCAGTGAAGTAAAACAGGTCGCCCAGGCAACGGGAGGTCCGAATTGCTGATCGGACAAAGTTCGTGATCGATACAGTAAAACCTGCTGTGTGTGGCCGTGGCTGGTCCCTGGATTCCGTATTACCTCGTTCCACGGGAATTTATTATGATTCCGGTCACGAACGTCAGGTGTAAGGTATTCCGGTCGGGAATTACCGTGAGTTCTTCGACTCATTTAGATTTCGAGTAAGCCAGAGAGTCAATTGAGATGCGATTACTGATTACGGGAGGCGCCGGTTTTATTGGCAGCCACATCGCCGATAAAGCCATCGCCAAAGGCTGGGACGTGGCCGTTCTGGACAGTCTTGTGTCCGGTCGCCGCGAAAACGTGCCCGCCGCTGCCGAGTTTTTCGAATGTGACATCAGGGACAAGTCGGCTCTTGAAAGAACGTTCTCATCCTTTAAACCTACGGCTGTCAGCCATCAGGCAGCTCAGGCCAGTGTTGCGGTCAGCGTCCGTGAGCCGCAGATGGATGCGGAAGTCAATATTGTCGGGTCCCTGAATATCCTGTCGGCCTGCGTCGCTCACAACGTTGGGGCTCTGGTGTTCGCGAGTACCGGAGGCGCCATTTATGGCGAAGTACCGCCAGGGATTCGTGCAGGCGTTGATTTCGCACCGGTACCGATCAGTCCCTACGCCTGCAGTAAATTTTCCGTCGAAAAATACCTGGAGTGTTTTCGGATTGAGCACGGACTGAACTACACAGTGCTTCGGTACGCCAATGTTTATGGGCCTCGTCAGGACCCGCACGGAGAAGCCGGTGTCGTGGCCATTTTTTGTAATCGCATTCTGGCGGGAGAAAGTATTCTGATTAATGCGAAATGCGATGTCGGAGACGCTGGATGCATTCGCGATTACGTCTTTATCGAGGATGTTGCGGGAACAAATATCGCGGCGCTGGAAGGCTCAATACCGGATCCGATTCTGAATGTCGGAACCGGGCAGGAAACAACGACTCAGCAGCTGGCAGAGATTCTACAGCGGGAAACCGGGAAAACGGTCGAAATGAAACCGCATGATAAAAGAGCCGGAGACATCGAACGTTCTCTGTTGGACGGGGATCGTCTGATCGAATTACGAGGGCCGCTGGTGAGCATCGACGAAGGCCTGCACCAGACGGCGCAATGGTTCCAGCAACGCCTGAACGTATCGTCGTAAATAATTGAAAACGCGTCCTGGAGACACAGAGTGGATCAGTATCAGTTTGAACTCGCAGATGACGGCGGGTGTCTTGTGGCCGCATTCACTGGACAGATTTCGACACACTTCTATTCGGTATTCCGCGACGACTACAATGAAATCTGCCGTCGGCTAAGCTTGGCGAAAGGTCAATGCCTGATTATTGACCTGACAGAAACGACTTTCTTTGGGTCGCTGTTTGTTGGCATCATTCTGAAACTGAGTGTCACCATCGGCCATCAGAATGGGGAATTTGCGCTATGCGGCCTTTCTGATCAGCTCAGTGAATTGATGAAGAAGCTGATGCTGCTGGAAAAGAATTCTGACTCTGCCGGGTACCTGAAACACTTTTCGACTCGAGCAGAAGCGATTACAGCTCTGACGACAGATGGCGCATAACAGACGTCCCCGCCTGTCATTGTCCGAAGCCACCTGCATCCACATTGGACTCGGGCAAAAGCTCGTGAAACTCAGTTCTTCACCACCCGAGCTTCATACACGTGGCTCTAGAACTTCATCTGCAGTTCGACCCTGACGCCGGGGGACATGCCTCGTGATTCTCGTTTCGCAAGGAAACCATCAATCACCATCAGCCAGTGCTGGTCGAAGGCCTGCTGATAACGGACTCCACCAGCAACCGCAGCTCGGTCAACATGATTCGTGTCCTGCCGTCCGGCGACTTCGAAGACAACCTGTCGACGTGTGTCGCAGAAGAACATCTGGTACCCCAGACTCGCTCCAACCGCATCCGTAGCCTGATTGCTTAGTGGAGCACCATAGTTTCCGAGCCCGGCGGCGGAAAACAGGACGCCCGTCTGCCCAAGTGGCCCGCCTGCCAGGGGACCTCGTGCCGCCGACGTAAATCGGTCGATGGCCCAGAATGTGTTCAGATAGACAATGTCGTTCGTGTGGTGCGGTGTCCATGAGAACTGACTGAATAACAGCTCGCCCTGGCCGGATGCCCCGGTTTCGGTTCCTGTCGGAATTGAAGTCAGTGCGTGCAATGAGCTGTTGTATGTGTTGTGAGTTCCATGGAAGCGCTGAATCCCGCTTAACGCGACCGTCAGCAGGCTACCGTGAATACTCTGAGAATCCACGTACGCGATATCCGCGTTGATTGTGCTTTTCGCGATGTCTGTTTCTGTGAACAGGCCGACCAGTTGTGCATCGGGGTCGGACATGTTGTTGTTTCGGTCGATGCTGTTCCACGCGTAGACGCCGGTTGCTCGCAGGTTGAGCACCCCATTGCCGCTCAGCGTGTTTCGCGTGACTGTCACTGCATCAATGATGTCTTCGTTCAGAAGCAATCCCTGCTGCAATGACATCGGTTGGCGCCCCACGGAAAACCCGTAGTCCAGGGCCATGCCGTCGAACGGGTCCAGTCGGGGGAAGATCTCACCGAAGTCTCCTTCGAAGAACAGTGTCTGTACATCGATGTTCCATGCGTCGTCCACGTTGCCATTGCGAAAATCGTATCCTGAAAACGCTCTCCGATTTCCCTGTTCCTGATCTGTTGGGCGAATTCCGACGATCAGCCGTTCCGTTCCCGTCAGGTTGAGCTGACCAAACAGGTCCAGACGATTGGCCCATTCTGTAACGTTGGTCGTTGAACGATTGTCGAAATAGTTGATGCCGGTCCGGTAAGTGCCGAACACCCAGAGAGCAGGACGCCAGATGGCTCCGGTGGGAGTTTCGATGCCCTGTTGCAGCCATCCCGGTGCAAGGAACGGTTCGTCATCCGTTTCAATCAATAGGGCAGGTCTGTGCGG
Organism: Fuerstiella sp.; assembly: GCA_029247265.1. Lineage (GTDB taxonomy): Bacteria > Planctomycetota > Planctomycetia > Planctomycetales > Planctomycetaceae > Fuerstiella. Next base: position 8,305 of record JAQWLN010000037.1, on the reverse strand, counting down.
AATCGACTGCCGTGGAATGGGATGGACATTCAGACCGGTTTTTGTTTCGTCGTGGTGAATACCCAGAAGAGCAGAAACAAAGTGCGCCAGCGGATCCGCGGGGCCCTGCAGCAGTTCAAAGATGTGTTCAGCCGCCTCCGCGGCAACGGATTCTGTATGTGGTTCTTCGATCATGGGGTTGTATGTGACGCGTTCGGCGTATGGATTAATGACTGCCGGAACAGCGGGCAGCGGCGCAAAGTCAGCTGTGTCGATTTCCACCACTTCGTCGGTGGTTGCATTGATCGGTGGGACAGGGATGATCTCGGCCTGATGAGCCACGGGCGGTAGGGCCACATTCTCATCAGAGCTGACAGAAGCCGATGTCGGAATCGTGTGTGGCGAGATCGTGTCAAGCACGACAATCCCATCAGTCAAACTCGGCACGCCGGCCCCGTGCTCAAAATCGTCTTCGGCTGTCACGACGGACGGCAACATCAGGACAGCGAAGACCAGCGGTGGCAAGAGGAAACGTCGACGAACAACGGGATCCTCGTTTTCCCCGGCTCGGCCACGTTTGTCCGCACTAAATAGATTTTGTTCGACCGTAGTGAACATCTGCCATATTGCTTTTTACTGAGTTCCGCTTGTCTGTTCTTTGCCGTGCCAGATTTCTAACGGCCCGATCGCACTCGAATGGTCTTCGTGCGGTCGTACAGAACCATGTGGCCGGCGACGACTCCGTCAGCAACGGCTTTGGCGCTCATGCCGTAATCGAAGCCGACATCTGAAATTTCGTGGACCAGGTTAACGGGCACCATGCCCGCAATCAGCTGCACCCGAATTGTGTACGTTCCCGGTCCTCGCAACTGATTGGGCGTGACTTCATAGACCGCATGCCGCGTTCCTCCAACCTCCAGATTTTTTTTGTGCTTGCGAGCGCCGATTGGTCGACCGAGAACCGTGAATGGACGTGTGGCCGGACGTATATACGGCAACGGGTCGATGGAGTAGGGCACATTCAGGACCTGTTCACGTTCGCCACCTCGCAAATTTCGAGTAATAAACAACGACTGCAGTGAGAACAGCTGCGAGTCCAGAGGCACTTTTCCGTTGTGAACGTACAACGAGTGCGCATCCCGGACGTCGCCGTTTGGATCTAGGTCGCCTGACTGAAACACCTGTCGGCCGTTGGCATCCCACACGGATGTTCGCAGAAAGATGACTCGTTCAGCATCAAAGCCCGTCGGAACACCGTGCCCACCGGTGATGTTGGACACAGGGGCAGAAAATCGAATCCCATCGCAGGACGCCTGTTCCACGCAGATATCGCCCAAATGAAATCCGGCTCGGAGCACCTGCCGCCTCTGGGTATGCAGTTCTGACAGCAGCGCATATTGCTCATTCAGAATCTGGCGAGCCTTCATCCGTTTTACCTGATCGTCCCATGGCGGCGGAAACGAGGTGTTCTCATCGACCGAGTTTTCAAAATGCGGCGTGCCCCAGCCCGCGACGTCATCAAAATAGAGCCACTGACGCATGGTCGCCAGACCGGTATCGTCCGGGCGACGTTCTTCAAGAATGGCCTTCGGATTGTGAGGGAACAGGCCACGATGGATGATTGGATAATCCGGTCCTGCCATCATGTGGTTGGTATGCTTGCGTGGTGGCGTCGCACGATTGCCGACAACGGCGGCCGGTCCGAAGTCGTACCCCAGAGGCTTCCCGGGCACTTTGCCCATGTGACAGTCCTGACAGTTTTGTCCACACTCCAGAGCTGAATGCGATTGTTTGTATTCGCTGAACGCGTCCTCGAGACGAAATCCGTTTGGAGCAAAGACATCATGGCACGTTCCACAAAATCCTGAAGTGGTCTGTTGAAAGAATCTATAGGAACGCGCATGAACGGGAGTGGACCGTTCGTCAGAATTCAGGACGGTTCTGAGTGCACCGTATTCGTCCGGATGTGACATGACATCGTTCAGTATATGACTGCCGATCGGTCCATACACGGCTTGCGTGACGTCGCCGGCAACCAGCGCCAGTCTCCCTGATCCTTTGCCCCACGCCTGATTCACTCGGTGACAGACGACGCAGGTGACTCCTTCTCGAGCAGCCGGAGCGCGGTCCAGGTTGCTCATGTTGACGGCTTCGCCGGTCGCCATTCCGACAGGAGTGTGGCAACGGATACAAAAGTCTCCGAGAGTTCCGTTTGTCAGTTTGATAAGCTTGTTCGACATCGCATTGAAGACCGGCGACATCTGGGCGTAGGCGTGTGGGCTTGTCGACCACTCGCGGTAATGCTGAGGATGGCATTTTCCGCAGGCTTCGGCTGACGGAAATGGAGTACTTCGAAAGCAATCTGAATGCGCGTGGTCGACCGCGGCGTTCAGAACATGTTCGGGCTCGTGAGATACGGTTGCTGCTTTTGCTGCCGTGTCAGCTGACCAGTCCGACAGAGGCGGCAGTATCACAGCTTCGTCAGCCACGACCTGCGACGGGGAAGTGCCGCAAATAGCCAGGATTACCTGTGCGGTCAGAAGGGCGAGTAAAAACGTTGCTCGCGTTTGGCGGCATCCCTGCCGCTTTCGTTTTCGATCGTCCATTGTGCCATTCGTTTGCCAAGTGCCAACGGGTACGAATATGCTGGATTTATCGACAAGGCAAACACTATGGCGCACACGAATGTGCTCATGATTACAAAAACGTCGAAGCGGCAGGCAGCGGGAAGCAGAATTTGCTGGCACAGCTACACACACTTCCGCTCTGCGCGCCGGAATGGCGCGCAGTCACTCATGTCACGATACCGGCACGCCTGTTTTTCGGCGATTAATGCCGGTGGGTATGGGCTACTTGGAATCCATAGTAATGGTGCCGGACCAGCCGGCAGGCGGCTCGTAATTGTGTGATGCAATTTCCACCAGCAGGAAATCGCGAGCTTTGTCCTCGGCCGGCAGTGCGTTTAGCAGCTTGCGACATCTCTTCCATTGTCCCTTCCGAAAAGCCTGCACGGCATTTCGGAAGTTCTCGATGTCGGTGTCCGAAATATTACTTTGCGGCTCTGGCGGAAGCAGTTCACTGACGGCGATCGGTTGATCGAAACCTGCTGGCTGCAGCACCCCGATCGGGCGACAGCGTCCTTCATTTTTTGGCAGCGATCGTCGAGCCGCAGACGCGGTTGACTCGTCCATCAGTATGGAGACGCCGACCTTCTTGGTGATGCCTTCCAGGCGGGAGGCAATATTGACGACCGGACCAAAGATGCCGATCTTCGCCTGATCTCGTGTGCCGATGCGCCCTGCAATCGCTCGACCGGCCGCGATGCCAATGCCGACCTGGAAGCCCTCCAGCTCTGCATCGCCATCATCCGCTGCCAGTTCAAAAAACTGCCGAATCTGAAGTGCGGCGCGACAGGCCGCGATTGGTCCATTCATCAGTGCAATTGGCCAGCCCCAGAACCCCAGCGCTGAATCACCTTGAAAGTCCGCGATCACCCCCTGTTGCTCGATGATACTTTGAGTCATGATGCCAAGGGCAGCACTGATTCGACGCAGCAGGCCATGCAGATCATCCGTCGAATTCGCCACCATGCGCGAGAACCCTCGAAGGTCGCAATAAATCGCCACAATGTCTGTTTCTCGAGGAGCCAGGTCGGCACCATCGGGGCCATCTGTGGCGATTGCGTCCAGCAGGCGAGGTGAGAAAAAACGCCGCATGCCCTCAAAACGGTTTTCCAGCGATCGAACTGAACGGACGGCCCCCATCAGGTGAGCGACCAACTCCGTAACGCCGGCGTCGGATTTCAGTTGCTGTGGTTTCAGAAAGGCCGGGTATTCAGCGCCCCCTCCGAATGTTCCCCCGACATAAATGCACCAGGGGATCGAGGCCTCACTTCGGACCGGTACACAGAATGACCACCACCCGGTCTTGACTGGCTCACCGAATGCGTCTGATTCGACCTGAATTGCCGTCTCATTGTTATTGATGGCGCGAGCGATGAGGTCACGACCAATTGAAGCCTGCACACCGCTTTCTGTTTTTTGCCAGTGAATAATACTTGGACGGTTTGCCGACTGCACGTCTTCACAATTCAGAGTCACCAGCAGATCTGCGCCCGTCAGCACCTGTTGCAGCACAAGCATCGCCTGTTGGGCCAGTTCCTTCTCATCGGCGGCCATCCATAGTGCCGTTGCATTCTGCGAAACAACAGCCATCCTGATGTCTGAAGGACTCATCAGTGTGCTGGTTTTGTGGCCGTCCTGTGCCTGTCCTGCATCGACAAGTTGCAACGCCGCCAGTGGGCGAGCGCTGGTTGACAGCGTGAATCGAGTACGGCCGATCTGAAACGACTCTCCGGCGACCACTGTGGTTTCCTGGTGCGAACGACCACAGTGCCAGATGGGATTGCGTGTGCCCGGCAGACATCGGAGCGACAGAGACCGCCCGCTCAATTTCAATTCCGCATGTTTGCGGGATACCAGATGGTCCCAGGGGACCGTACAATCGTTGTCCGCACTTCGCCCGAGGACCATCGGTGATTCAGCAACGATCTGCCAGGATTCGTTGTGTTCGGGACTTTCGCCTTCCGCTGTCAGGGTGAACATGTTGTTTGCAGGTTGCCTGTGGTGCGTTGCTGGAATGTCTGGTTCGGTTGTCACATGGTCATTCCAGCCGTAGCATAATCCAAATTCGTCGCAAACTGTAGGCGGATCCGGGTATCAACGCATAACAAACCAGGAGGCGTGGTGTTGGTTGCGGGAATATTGTTGGGGATAGTGGTCAGCCTTTACCTGTTAATCGCTGGTTACGGGATGCTCAGCCGCGTGCTGGCTCAAAGGCAAATTGACCGCGTGTTGGAAGATTTGCTGCGTGCGCGGTTGCGTACGGCGCTGGCCGAACAGGCGGACCGGGAACAGGTTTGTCTTCACTGGAACGGTGTGCGTAAGTTTCAGGTCGATCGTAAGGTTGACGAATCCCATGATACAACTTCATTTTATCTGAGACCGCACGACGGCAAGCCCCTGCCATTGTTTCATGCGGGACAGTTTTTGACGTTCCGTTTGCATGTTCAGGGCGAACAGCGGCCGGTGGTTCGCTGCTATTCGCTTTCAAACGTTCCGGATTCAGAGACATATCGCATCACGGTCAAGAGAGTGAACAACGGTGTGGCGTCGCAGTTTCTGCACGACTGCGTCCAGGCAGGAGACCTGCTTGACGTCATGGCTCCACGCGGTGATTTTTGCATTGAGCCATCCCACAACAGACCAACCGTGCTGCTTGCTGGTGGCGTCGGCATTACACCGTTGCTGAGTATGGCATACTCACTCACCAGTTCCGGCTCAGCTGCGGAAACATGGCTGGTCTACAGTGTGAAGACAGCACCGGATTTTCTGTTGACCGACGAATTGCAGACACTGACGGAAGATAACCAGAACCTGCATGTTCGGGTGGGAACGTCGACCCCGGCGGAGGACGGCACAGAGACCGACTTTCAGGGGCGCATTTCGATTGACTACCTTAAGCGGATACTGGCGTCCAATAATTATGAATTCTATATCTGTGGGCCACCACCGATGATGAAATCGCTGGTGGCCGACCTGCGTGAATGGGGCGTGCCACCGACATCCATCCACACCGAAGCGTTCGGTGCAAGTTCCGTGCAGGTGGTCAGCGCCGCGATGAAGAAAGACGCTGAAACGGACGGCCGGAACAGCAGCGACGTCACCACCGGGCCTGCAGTCAAGTTTGCAAAGTCGTCAAAGGACGGGACATGGACAGACGGAACACCCAACCTGCTGTCTTTTGCAGAGTCACTCGACATAGAGATCGATGCGGGGTGCCGGGCGGGGAGTTGTGGCAGTTGTGTAACAGCGATCCGTTCCGGATCTGTGAAATACCTGGAGACGCCCGGATATGAGTGCGAGGACAACACGTGTCTTCCATGCGTTGCGGTCCCGGATGGTCAACTGGAACTTGACGCCTGACTTGGTTAAAGTGCCGGGATACTGGGTGTGGAAGTGTTGCTGATTGTGCCACGATTAAATCATTTCACCAGTGATTCCCTTCACCGGTTATTCCGTTCGTTTTCCTCGTCGGCTGTGTCACTCAGAAAAAGTCCTGTCGTTTCCGTCCCCCGTCCAGCACAATCCGGATGTTTCCGGGGGTGTCCGGAATGACAATCGACGGTGCGGGAATGTTGAAAAAAATGGAGTCATTGATGAAACGTGCAAGTCTCAGTCTCAGTCGGAGTCGAACGTCCGCGATCGCAGGTGTGATGTTCACAGCCGCGTACTTTCTGGTCGCCGTTTCCACTACTTCAGCTGCGGAGCCGGCCACTGGTGCGGCGGCCACAGACGTCACTGCGAAAGTGACCGATCATTCTCGAGTCATGGGGGCTGCTCGGGCAGACTGCAAGAAATGTCATGTTTCCGAAGTCGCTGCAGGAATGAAGACGGTGCATTTTCAGTCTGCCGAACAGCGTCTGTATAAGTTTGACGGCAATACGAAGAAGTACGCGGACGCACTTGGTATCAAACAGGCGGAGCTGTTGTCGAACTCTGCGTGTGCCGACTGCCACGGCACGGTCGCCCTTGAGGCTGGCCAGAAGAAAGTTGTTTCCGGAGTTTCCTGCGAATCATGTCATGGTGCTGCGGGTGGTGATGACGGCTGGCTGAATACTCATCAGTCCTACCATGCATCAATGAAGATTCCCCGCGAACAGGAAACGGCAGAACACAAAGCCGAACGACACGCACGTTGCGACACTGCCGGCATGGTTCGCTCTACGAATCTCTACGGGCTGGCCAAATCCTGCTATGGCTGCCACCTGATTGGGAACGAAAAACTGGTTGCGGCCGGTCATAAGGCAGCCAGCGTGTTTGACTTTGTGTCGTGGTCGACTGGTGAAGTCCGCCACAACTTTTTCATGGACAAAGAAGTGAACGCCGCTGCCCCGTCGTTGTGGACGGAAACGGAAAAGGGCACAGTTGCGAACCGACGCCGGATGAAATTCGTGGTGGGGATGTTCGCTCAGGTGGAAACGACGTTGCGCCTGCTTGCTCCTGCAACTGAGGGGGCGGTGATTAAGCAATTTCGGAACCCTCTGCGTGACGCGGCCGAACTGCTGCAGGAAGTTGATACGCCCGAGACAGTGGCTGTCGGTGAACTTGTCGAAGATTTCGTGCCGTCGCGGACGGGAAAGAAGCCAGAGAACGGTGATGAGTATCTGGCTGCGGCGGACGAAATTGCCGAACACGCCAAAGCTTTCGTGAACGCTAATGATGGCAGTAAGTTCGCTGACCTGGATGAAATTATCGAGGAGACGCCGGCATATTATTCGCAACAGTACAAACAGAAATACGGAGAAGAAAACTGATCGGCGGCCAGTCTGTGGTTACTGCTGCTGATGACTGTATACCAGAGGGAATCGAGACAACGTGAGCCAGCACAGCGTGAAGCAACGTTCGATTGATCGTCCCCGGCGCTGGGACATGCCGTTCTCGCAGGAAGCCGGGCATGACTCTGTTCTGACGGACGCAGACATTGATTCGCTGCTGGCGAATGATGCGTTCAGTCGTATTGACCCCGACGGATTCAAACGGTCTGTGCCATTGCGGGAGATTCTGCGAAACGATGTGCGCCTTGTCGACTTTGAACGGGGCGACGTTATTGTGCGGCAGGGCGACTGGGGCAGTTCAGCTTTTTTTATCCTGTCTGGCGCGGCGAGAGTTGAGCTCGACCGTGGCGACGACGCATCCAGCGGTCTGATTCAGGGACGCCGAAAAAACACCCGGAAAACTCTGCTTCAGTCCCTTGCGCAGTTATGGCAGAACAGCCGGCATGCCGAGTTTCGCAGTCCTGACACAAACCAGGCGGACACAGGCAATATTCGCTCAGTCGGAGGCGTTACCCGAGTCTACATTTCCGATGTCAATGCCGTGATTGAACGGCACAACACTGCAAGAATGGACGCGGGACAGTGGTTCGGAGAGCTGGCGGCCCTTGGCCGAACGCCGCGTGTGGCCACTGTCTTCGCCGACGAGAAATCGACGCTGCTTGAGATCCGATGGCAGGGGCTGCGTGACATCCTGCGTTTTGATCGTGACCACGGATTGAAGAAATACATTGAGAACGTTTTCCGGGAACGTGCACTGGCTTCCCTGCTGAGAACTGAACCTCTGTTTGCAGATATCAGCGACCAGCAGATGACAGAGCTGATGGCGCACTGCCGTCTGGAAACGTTCGGCGAGTATGACACCGCGAAACCCTTTCGTGAGATGTCTGGTGACAGCGTGGATTCCGTGAAGAACGAGCCGTTGATCGCGGA
>JAQWLN010000004.1 GCA_029247265.1 Fuerstiella sp. | reverse complement strand
CGCCCCAGCCGTGAATTCCACAATGTTGGCCGGACGAATCGGCGCATGACTTCATCACGGCCATCGATACAGTGTTGTTCCACGGCCCACCACCACAGCAGCGGCAGGTATGGGTCGTTGTTGTCGATTTCGCGATTGATATTTGCGTTGATGATCGGGACTGCCTGGTGCGACGGCAGTCGCCTGGCGGTACATGCCAGTTGCTGCCGTACGTGCACATTCGGTTCCTGTTCGGCAAAGCTGTCCAGTCGGTGAGCCATCGTTTCAGAAACCTTTCCGGCGTCGCCCAGCAGGCGAATCGTCCATGAACGCACGGCTGCATGCGGGGCGTCCAGTAACTGCGCCGCTATGGACTCATCGAATCCGCCAACAACCGCAAGAGACCACAGAGATTCGAGTGCAGTGGCTTCGTCCTGTGAGGTGACACATTGCTGACGCAATTTCTGCCGTACGGCCGAGACGTCGAATTCCAATGACGTTGTGTTTTGGCTGCGATACGACAGTTCCGTCCGAGCCTTGCGGACATACCACTGACTTGGGTGGTGGTGCAGTTGAAGCAGTTGGTCCGTTGCCAGGGTGGCAAAGTCGACAGACTCGGGCTGCCGTGTTCCCTTTGCTGCGATGCGAATGATGCGTCCGTTTGAGCGGTCCCAGTCCGCGTCGGGATCGGGATGGGCGGTACGTGCGTCGTGCCAGTCGGAAACATAGATCGCTCCGTCGGGGCCCATTGTGACGTCTGTCGGAGCAAACCAGGGATCGCCCGACTGCAGCAGTTCACCTCCGTGGCTGGTGTTGACCGTTGACCCATTCGGTTTCAGATCATGCCAGTAGACACCGTGGCCAAGGAGATCTCCGGCGATGTATTTTCCATGAAACGTTTCCGGGAATGAATCACCCTGATAGACGATGCCTCCGACTGTCACGTGCCCTCCGCGGAAGTTCTGGTGCGATGCGTGATTAAAGTAGCCGTACGCATGCGGGTTGTGAAGTTCTCCATGTTTGGCGAACGACTTCACGTAGTAGCCGCCCTGCACACCGTGCAGCAGCACATAGTTTCCGTAATTGGTGCTGTAGAACAGATTGCCGGTACGGTCGAAGTCCAGCCCCCACGAATTGCCGCCTCCTTCGCAGAACAGTTCGAACTGACAAGATATCGGATGATAGCGCCACACGCCCTGTTGAAATTCACGGCCTCGGATGTTTGCCGTCACCGTACTTCCCTGACATCCGTACAACCATCCGTCTGGTCCCCACGTCAGTGAATTGGCGACGCTGTGGGCATCTTCCATTCCGAATCCGGTCAGCAGAACTTCGGGCTCACTGTCAGGAATATCGTCGCGATTCTTATCGGGATAGAACAGCAGATACGGGACGTTCAGCACATACACGCCCCCGTGCCCGAATGCGATTCCTGTGGTTAAATTTAATCCTGAGACGAAGTCCTTTCCGCAGTCCATCTGTCCGTCGCCGTCGGTGTCCTCCAGAATTGTAATTCGATCGGCTCCGACTGGCCCGTGCGGAGGAGCTTTGGGAACGCGATCATATTTCGTCCGTGAATAACGGTCGACCTTCACTCGTTTCAGGCCGGCCGGATTCGGGTACTGCAGGTATTGAATGACCCACAACCGACCGCGATCGTCAAACTCGATGGCAACAGGCTGTCGCACCAGCGGTTCAGCAGCGATGAGTGTCGCTTCGAATCCGTCAGGTAGTTTCATCGTCCGAACAGAATCTTCCGGTGATAATTCCTGGGCGAAGCATTGACCGCAGATGCTGACAACAGCCACGAAGAACAGGAGTGCGTTAATGAAGTTCCTGTTTGGTTCATTCATGTTGTTTTTTTCACAGGATACACCGCGACACATTTCGTGAACAACTGCACGTACCTCGCCGTCCAACACTATTCAGTCACACCCAGTAGTTGCCTCATCGCCCCCATGAGAACCCGCTCCACGTCTGGAGCGACACGTGAAACGGGGCCCGTTTCGTAGCCGCCCTGACCATAGGCGATCTTTGTGCCGATATAGCCTGGCCCGTAATCACCGTATGCCGCCATGGCAACGAAATCATCAGGCCGCATCTGTTGGGCGGCAAGCTGGTATTCGACGAACAATTCACCCGGCATATGCAGCACTCGGGCGTTGCCCAGCTTCAAACAGGATATTGGGATCTGATGTCCGTTGTTCATGCGGCTCACGAACGTCAGATCTCGGGCGGCCCTCAGGCGGCTTTTGACGTTTGCTGATTCGTCCGTCAGTGTTTCCATAAGTTGTGACTCGACCAGGGACTCACGCACCGGTAGCGATACCGACACAACCGACCAGCCGATATCGTTGGCGGTCACGGGCGTCTTCTGTTGAGTGTCCCACGCCAGTTTCATGCCGGCTGCCAGCCGCTGAGCCAGTAATGGTCGTTTCTCTATTGTGCCGTCGTTGTATTTTCCCGCCGCCACATTGCCACCCGCTCCATCAAAATGAAGGTGAGGCACGCCGGGTAAGGCCTTTTCACGCAGGTCACGTGCGATTCCAACGAAATCCCAGTTGACGGAACCCTGGCCATAGTAGCTTTGTGGATGTGTCGCGTAGTACGTCAGCGCGGCGACCGCTTTGTCGTTGTTCCAGAATGCGACGGTTCTTACCAGCGGATCGATCGTACCTTCCGGTGCCTCGCGGGCGGCCTGTTTTCTTCCGCCGGAACTCTGTCGCTGCAGAATGACCCTTCCGTCCGGGCCCAGGATTCGCCGAGCCGATGCGACCTTGTTCACTTCGCCCGTGCCAAGTCCGATATGCGTCACCGGACGCGACTTGTTGAGAGACTGCTTCGCTGCCGTTGCAATGCGTTCCATGACTTCGGCATCAAAATCGGGATTCGAATACTGCCGCGCCAGTCCGTGTTCGCTCAGCAGTCGTTCTGTTGCAAAGTCGCTTCCCGGGGCGTCGTGTTGGTGCAGCGTCTGCAGCGCCACCCGATCGGCCGTTGTTCCGACAGCTTCGCCTAATGCCGCGCGGAATTCGTCGTAGCTCTCGTTTCCGATTCCGACCCAGTCAAATGCGCACAGCACAATTGGGGCATCGACGCCCATCAGGACGATCCCTCGAGCCGTCAGCGGTGTTGTAACTTCCATGACAGGTTTGACGTTGCCATTACACAGCGGCGAACCGAGTGGCGGAGTGACGTCGACCTGAAACGTGGCGACTTTCAGGGACACGCCGTGAGCCGTTGTGGGCTGCCCCGCAGAAACACAGATGGCGACAAGTATGATGACGAGTGTTTTTTTCATGATGTGCCCTGCCGATGAATCTGTGCTGGAAGCACCCTTAATACCGCTGACGCAATACATTTGAAAACCCGATGTGTGAGCGAGGAGTTTTGGGATAATGGTTTCGTTCATGGTCCCTCGATCACGCTTCGGGTTTTCAGACGGCGGTCAACAGGAAGTCGTGAAATGCTTCTGAATGAATTCTGTGGTGCCCATGCGAAAGTGACGATCGTTCCCGTTCTCTGAGATAGTTCACCAGGTCCTGTGGCGTGGGCAGTCATTCGTGAACTGATCGATGTGAACGCGTCACGGATCGTGAACATGTGGCCGTTCAGCGTAACCCTCGCGGGCGTCGCGATGTCGGCAACGATGAATGCGAGAATTCGCATTTGAGTGGTTCTCCTGAAACCCACCACCTCAGCCAGGATGCAGGGTTACATTCGGTCTGTTCAGATGTTTGAGATGTTCAGTCGCAGTGTCCGAGCTTACACCGTCACGGCGGCGGAACAAAGTGATCGCGCCCCGTTCAGTGAGATCTGGCTGCGGTGGATCGTGCATGAGACACATCCAGATTTGAGAGGGAACACACAGTGACTGCCTCCAAACGGGTTCGGAATTCGTTATCGGAGGCGAACCGGACACTTGCTGCAGCTTTATGGTGGTTGCGCATTGACATTCGACACTCTGATCCATAGTTTCCCGCCTTCGATACAAAGCGATTAGAGTGATTCAAACTGAAAGGAATCCCCCATGGCAAAGAAAAAAGCGGCAGCACCCAAGAAGCCAATGACCAAGACAGAAATCGTTGCGGCTCTGGCAGAGGGTACCGGCCTTAGCAAGAAAGAAATTGTCAGCGTGTTCGATGAACTTGGCACTCTGATCGGCAAGAACATCGGCAAGCGGGGTCCAGGCGTCTTCAATATCCCCT
>JAQWLN010000260.1 GCA_029247265.1 Fuerstiella sp. | reverse complement strand
CAAGGGGTTCTCAATGTGGCTGGCCGGTGGCGGTATCAAAGGCGGCATGTCCTACGGTAATACAGACGAACTGGGCTATAGCTCAGTTGAGGATGTTGTCCATGTTCGGGATCTTCATGCGACAATGCTGCATCTGCTGGGCATTGCACCTGAACGGTTTACGGTGAAGCATCAGGGACTGGATATGCGTCTGACCGGTGTGGAAGAAGCCCGTGTCGTGCATGACATCATTGCATGAAACCGGTGGCGCTGCCTTGCTGCAGGTCGTTGTGTGATTGCGTTTACGAGTGAACAGTGTTCGTCAGCAGTTGTGCAGCCGGTGTGACATTACTTGTTGACGATGTTGTCCATCAGCTGAATACCGGCAGGGCCGACAAGGATGACGAAGATCCGGGGGAAAATGAACAGGACCAGTGGGAAAATCATTTTCACTGCCGCTCCCTGACCTTTCTCTTCGGCCATCTGACGTCTCTTCGTCCGCATACTATTTGACTGAACTCGCAGCGCCTGAGCGATGGACGAACCGAAGCGGTCCGCCTGAATCAGGATTGCCGCCAGCGATCGCATGTCGTCGACGCCGGTACGGATACCCAGATCACGAAGGACTTCTCGTCGCGGTCGCCCCATCAGCCGCTGATGTTTTGAAATTTATACGGCGCTGCCGTCCGCTTCGATTTCGAGGTCTGGTGCTGTAGAGTGCTGACTGCGAAAGCCCCTTTTTTGCCTGGATCTTCAGAGACGCACTCGTCCCTTTGATTGCGCAAGGCCAGTCACCCCGGGTGTCCACGTCATGAAGACTCTGATTCTGTTACGAAACTATCTACTGCTTGCCGCGGTTATCGCGGTGCTTGTGTCGATTCCGATTTCCGGGCGACTGGAATTTGACCAGCGGATTGAGTCTTTTTTTGCTGAGGACAATCCGGATATTAAGATTCTGCGTAGAAGTCGGCTGGACTTCGGCGGCGATGAGTTCGTCGTGGTGGCATGGACGGAAGACCGACTGCTCAGTATCGATGGTCCCTACCCTCCGTCGCTGGCTGCGGCGCTGGAAATCAAGACCGATGTGCTGTACCGCGTGGATGATGACGCAGCACTTCGAATTCACTCCATCACTGAACAGTTGAATGGGATTCGCGGTGTTAACGCTGAAAAGACACAACAGTTGCCCGACCTGCTGGTCGACGCCCTTCGTTTCAACCCAAACCGCAGAGCTGTGCTGCGTCTGTTTGAAGGGACGTTGGTCGGTCGCGATGGACGGACCACGGGTATTGTTCTGGAGTTGATGCCGGAAGCGGAATCCGGTGTGTCGCGGGCCGAAACGCTGGCGCGAATTCGGGCGGTGGCTGAATCCATGTCGGCTGACGTGGCCGTTGCGGGCGAACCGGTGCAGGTATTCGACATGTTTCGGCTGGTGGAAGAGGACGGGCAGATTCTGTTTCTCGTGTCTCTGGCGATTCTGTCAGCAGTGCTGATCGCCATGTTTCGCAGTCTGCGCTGGGTGTTGGCGCCGGTGGGACTTGTCCTGGGCTCCGTCGTTGCGACCCGCGCTATTCTGTATCTTCTGGGTGCCCAGCTCAGCATGGTCAGTTCAATGCTTAGCTCTCTGGTCACGGTGATTGGAGTGGCCACATGCATGCATGTCATCGTTCACTACCGGGAACTCCGTCACAGCTTCACCCCGCAGATGGATGACTCAGGGCAGACTGGTGACTTTCCCGAAGTGGCTCGTCAAACGCTGTCGGAAATGGCGGCTCCCATTTTCTGGACGTGCGTGACGACAGCAGTGGGATTCGGTTCACTCCTGGTGAGTCAGATCACTCCCATCCGCAGCTTTTCCGTGATGATGTGTCTTGCCACCGGCGTCGTGCTGCTGGGCTGTTTTATCATTCTACCAGCCACACTGGGGTCGGGATCCCGACTGAAATCGCCAGCCCGAGTGCCAATGGAACGCTGGCTGGATCATGCCTTACAGTTGACATGCCGATCTGTGGAGCAGAAGCCACTCCTCACCGGCATCGTCTGTCTGGCCCTCTTCGTGGCTGCAGTGCCCGGCGTCTTTCGACTGACGATTGAAACGGATTTCAGCAAAAACTTCAGAGAATCATCGTCAATCGTTCAGTCGTTGAAATTCGTGGAATCCCGCCTGGGAGGTGCTGGCAGCTGGGAGGTGTCGTTCGACACACCGGAAAAACTGACTGATGATTTTCTGAACGTGATTAAGGAGTTGACCAAAGAATTACGTGAGTTGACGACGGGCGACGATTCTATCCGAATTCTGTCGTTGACTGACGTTTCCAGTCTGCCCCCCCGCCTCCTTGGTCCTGTTAAGACTCTGGCAAAAGCAACTCGGAAACAGCCGCGACTGATCGAAGGCTTCTACAACGAGGAATCCCGTCGGATGCGGATCGTGCTGCGATCGGTGGAACAGCAGTCCAGCGAAAATAAAATGGTTCAGATTTCAAAGATTCGGACATGCGTTCGCGAATTCTTTGCCAGCCGCCCGGAACTGGCGCAAACCAGTCAACCAGCCGCATCTGGCATGTTTGTGCTGGTGGCTCAGTTAATTCAAAGTCTGTTGTCCGACCAGCTGCGCGCATTTGTCGTGGCCACGGTCGGCATTCTGGCGTGTATGACGATCGCATTCCGAAGTTTTCGAATCGGTCTGATTTCTCTGTTGCCGAACATTTTTCCGGTCGCGATGGTGATGGGCACCCTGGGTTGGATTGGCATGCCGGTGAACATTGGCACGGCGATGATTACGAGTGTTTCGATGGGACTGACGGTGGATTCCACTATTCACTATATTACTGCATTCGAACGAGCTCGCAGAACAACCAGCGTCACCCAGGCACTGCAGATCGCCCACGCAGGCGCCGGTCGTGCCGTGGTGTTTGCCTCTCTGGCGCTGGTGGCCGGATTCCTGGTGCTGACGGCGGCACGATTCGTGCCGCTGGTTTATTTCGGTGCGTTGTTGAGTCTTTCCATGATAGGTGGGATTTTCGGGGACCTAGTGTTGCTTCCGCTCTTGCTCCGCTGGACAACGCCGGTATCCTCACGCGATATTGACGCGCCGGTGGAGACGCTGGACGTCATGTGAGCCCTTTGGAAACAGCGTCCGGGGCGGGGCCTCTGCTCTGGGCCCTGACTTTCGGTTCATGTGGCGTCAGGACGTTGTCCCTGAAGTTGTGTACAGGGTTCCAACGGAGTGCCAGGCTTGTCTCGGGTGAGAGCCTGCAAACAAGAATCTCGCAGTTATCCCTCCGCCTTAGGTTCAAACGGTTGTGACGAACACCGCTGCTGCCTCTGGTGTCTCATTATCCCATGCCTATAGAATTCAACACAATGTCGGCTGCACTTGACCAGCCATCGCAGGCTCTGAACATTTCTGCCTACAAGTTCGTAGCTCTGGACGATCTGGAGAGCCGTCGCCAGCAGCTTCGCGCGAAGGTGACTTCGCTGGATCTACGTGGCACGATCCTGTTGAGTCCCGAGGGCATCAACCTGTTCATTGCGGGCGCACGATCAGCAATCGACAGATTTCTGGACTTTCTTCGCGCCGACCCGTTGTTCTCTGACCTCGAAACGAAAGAAAGTATCAGCGAGTATCAACCGTTCAATCGCATGCTGATTAAGATCAAGTCAGAAATCATTGCCTTTGGCGTCGACGGTGTGAATCCAATCCATCGAAGTTCTCCCAAGTTGGCTGCCACGGAACTCAAGAAGTGGCTGGATGCCGGAAACAAGGTTCACTTACTGGACACTCGAAATGATTACGAAGTTGAAGTCGGCACATTTGACAACGCTATCGTACCGGGCATCGATAACTTTCGTGACTTCCCCGCAGCAGTGGATCGACTGCCTGAACGGATGAAGGAGGAACCTGTCGTCATGTTCTGCACGGGGGGGATCCGTTGCGAAAAAGCGGGGCCGTATATGGAGCAGGCTGGTTTTCAAAAAGTGTATCAGCTTGAGGGAGGCATTCTGAAGTACTTTGAAGACTGCGGCGGTGACCATTACAACGGTGATTGCTTTGTGTTTGATCAGCGGGTCGCGGTGGACTCTGAGTTGGCAGAAACTGAACACACGCAATGTTACATCTGCCAGGAGGTCGTAAGCCCGGACGAACAGCAGTCAGAAAAATACGTTGCTGGAATATCGTGTCCGCGCTGCTATCGGGAACGGGCTGATCAGATGGCGGACCGTCTGGCGAAACGAAACGCTCGGCTGCAGGATGTGATTTCACCTTTGCCTGGCAGCCAGCCGTATTTTAACATGCGTCCGCTAAACGTGCCGGCGCGATTTGACGGCCATCGCCTGCTGGATTTTCTGACAGAATGGCACCCTCAGGTTCCCCGCGAAGAATGGCTGGCTCGGATTGAAACCAGTCGAATCGTTCCCGGTCAGCGATACGGTCGCCGTCGACGCAAAATGAAGTCCCCTGTGGAAATTGTTCCGCTGTCGCCGGATCGTGAGGTTCGAGGTGGTGAACGGTTTGAGCATCTGCTGCCGGAAACCACAGAACCGGCTGTCAACGGTCACATCGAGCTCGTTTTCGAAGATGATCAATTCATTGTGGTCAACAAGCCTGCACCGCTGCCGTTGCATCCGTCCGGTCGTTTCAACCGTAACACTGTGCAGTATATTCTGGACGAAGTGTATCGCCCGGAGCATCCATTGCCGGCTCACAGACTTGACGCGAACACCTCTGGTGTGCTGCTGTTTTGCCGGAAACGCAGCGTGGCAAAACTGGTTCAGCCACAGTTCGAAAACCGTACGGTTCGAAAGACATATCTGGCAAGGGTTCATGGTCATCCGGTGGACGATCAATTCATGTGCAACGCTCCGATTGGAACGAGTCCCGGAGAAAAGGGACTGCGACTGATCGATCCTGACGGACACAACGCGGAAACTGAGTTTCAGGTGCTTAGACGTTTGGACGACGGCACCGCCGTTCTGCAGGTGACCCCGTTGACCGGGCGAACAAATCAGATTCGACTTCACTTATGGCATCTGGGATTTCCGATCGTCGGCGATCCGGCTTACCTGTCGGACAGCCAGACCGCCGAGAACAGGACGCTTTCGGTCGACGGCGCACAGATGTGCCTGCATGCCCTGAGTCTGTCGTTGCACGACCGTAATGGTGAACATCGTGAGTTTTCCGTACCGGCACCGACATGGGCCGAAATGACGGAGAACTGACCGTCATGTGGACAAAGATCTGCGGGATCACCCGCGTCGTCGACGCACAGGCCACTGCAGATGCTGGAGCTGATGCTGTTGGTCTGAACTTTTATTCAGCATCGAAGCGGTTCATTGAGCCTGACAAGGCGCGAGCAATCGCCGATGTTGTGAGACCGAAGCTGGACGTCGTGGGAGTATTTGTTAACTCACCCGCTCAGGATGTGATCGATGTCGTGAATCGCGTACATCTGACCGCGGTGCAGTTTCACGGTGATGAGACGGTCGAGTGCATCGTGGACGTTGCAGAAGCCTGTCCTGACGTTGCCATCGTGCGAGCGTTTCGCCTGCGGAAAAACGGCATGGAGGACGTAATTCAGTCGATCAGAGAGTTGCAACACAATGATGTGTCGTTGGCGGCAGTGCTGGTCGATGCCTTCGTGGCCGATGAGTACGGCGGCACTGGTCACATGATCGCTGCGGATCTGTTCGGGGAATTCATGCAGCGGTTGATCAGTCTTGAGAAAATGCCGGACGATTCAGGGGCGTTGCAATCACCTTTGCGATCGCTTCGAGTGATCGTGGCCGGTGGACTGACTCCGGAGACAGTTGCCTCGGCGACAGCTGCTGTTCAGCCATGGGGTGTCGACACAGCCAGTGGTGTCGAGTCTGCTCCCGGAATAAAGTCTTCAGACATGATTCGCCGCTTTGTGAAGGCCGTTCGGACTACGGAGCCCGTCGAGTCTTCGGATCGACTCTGATCCGTCTGTTTTTCAAGTGCATGCTGTCGTTCCATATCGATCTGCCTATAATCGTGGCAGTTCCCATTAACTCTTTCCCCTCAGATTAATTGAATTCGCTTGAACACGTCACCCAACAATGAGGCACGCGACGACCGCCGCATTTCCGGTAAGAAGGTCGTCGCAGCTATGTTTACGCTCGGAATCGTGGCCACTGGCACATTGTGGTACTTCTGGAATATTCAGTTGATGCCCTTCATGCCATTGCAGGATGCTCTGGTAGCGGAGTTTGAGGGCTGCAGCCCACGCGTCGATGGCGGTTGCAGGAAGGGACAGAAAGGAACTCCCAAGATACTGCGAGTGGTCATGCGCGTCCCCTTTGATCCCACGAGTTCCGATCAATCGTCTCAGTCACAAATCGAGACGCGGCTTACCAAAACAGAAGAGCTGGCGCGGAAATTCGTCGTGGATGACGACTACGAACTTCTTGAACTGCACCTTTTCAGTGAGCACAAAGAACAGATGCTGCGGCAGAAGACATTCACACGACAGATGGCCAGTGCTGCCCACTGATCGGGCCGGAGCCAGGCATCGTCAGACTCTGTGCTTACGGATCTCGTGACAGGTCATAAATGACCAGCATCTCCGCAGCAGCGTTGGCCGCCGGGTACTGTCTTCGTGCCAGCCCGAAGGCCTGACCGCGGGCGTTGTCATCGGGCTTGTATTTTTGGTGAAGACGCTGATGGTCGGCGGCAAGTTCTGCGTCTCCAAGGTGCGAATACAGCTGAGCAAGATTGTAGTGTGCATCGACGTTTTCGGAATCCAGTTCCAGGGTTCGCCGAAACACGTTGGCGGCCTCCTGCAGTCTTTGTTTACGTTCTGCCTCGCGAGCTTTGCTGCGGGCCTGCAATGCGAGGTCGAAGATGGTCTGCCCCAGTAGATTGTTAACGACGTAGTCCCGACTGAAGTCAAACTTGCGACGCACGGTGTCAGCCGTCCGGTACTGCAGCACCTGGCGGAAATTATCCTCTGCTGCCTTCAGAAAACCCTGCTGCCGATTGAGCTCGCCGCTCAGCCACGCCATGGTCCATGGCGGAGCTGCCGGATCGGTGTGCAGAGCTGCTCGCTGAACCGCGTCGACGGCTTCGTCGAGCTGCCCGTCTCCTGCTTCGCGAAGAAGGACCCGCGCAAGATTCAGCGGCCCGTCATAACGATCAAGTTCTTCCACCTGGCGAAAAGCGTGCGCGGCCTGTTTCAGTTCGGCTTTGCCCTTCAGAAACATCCCGATGCCGTAATCATTCCAGCGCTGCCATTCGGGTATGTCACGTATTGGATTTGTAACGTCGCCGTCCATCCCCTCGACGGAGAAGGTGACTGAATCCTCAGCCAGGACAGTGATCGGCAGTTCGTTTCGGTACGGGACGCCGTCCTGATGCCCACGGATGGGTTTGCCCATCTGTGTCATTTGCCTGTCAACGTAGTCCATGTACTTCGAATCGAATTTTCGATACAGCAGCCGCACGTTCACAGTGACCGGCCCCGAGACATCCTCAGGCACCTGCAGGGCGTAGTGGACAGTTTGCCCGGCACCGGGAGGAATCTGGTGACTGTACAGAGGGACGAAGATGTCCTGCGCATTGCGTCGGTCAATGCGGTTTCCATTTCGGTCCAGCACGAAACTGTTAACGAAATGCGCCCACGGGTCGACTGAGTTGTCGTCCTGCAGAAGTCCACTGGCGCCGATGCGACGACTGCCGACGTCAGCTGTGACCTCCAGCCATATCTCATTCGAATCGCTCGTGCCCTGAGTAAAATGGTGCCCCATTTTGACTGTGCGAATGACTGTTTCCAGAAGGTATCGGCTGCCCGGTGTCAGCACAGGAACTTCCGGCCGCAACGGAGCGGCGAGTTCTCCGTCAATTGTGCCGCCCTTGCGGATCCCGAATACGTCGACGCGCATGACGCCGTTCAGGAATTCCTGGTGAGATTTGACGATCTCATCACGATCTCGCAACCAGGCGATCCCCGTGTTCGCCGAAGGGAACAGATGATCGTGGGTCTTAAGCTTTCCGGAATCGTCGACGATCTTCGCACCAAAATCAGACGATTCGTGAACCGGCATGTGGCATTCGTTGCAGTTCGTCTGAGCCGCAGGTGGGTAGTAAAAACTACGTGCACCGTGTCCGGAAACACCGCTCAGCAGCCAGCTGTCATAGTGATTCTGGCCGCGCAGCCATTCGCGGTAATGGTTCAGTTCAAATGGCAGATTGACCTTGTGGCAGCCACTGCAGAACTCAGCCGTCTTATGCAGTGGTTTCAGAAACGTCTTCTTGTGGAACGATGGCTTGGCTTTTACAAGCTGGTTGTTCATCCATTGCAGCAGCGGGTTCGTGCTGTGAGCAAACGGGTAATGCTGCGGCTCTTCGATCGTAAAGTCAGAATTGCCTTCGCTGCTGTTAACGTGAGTGATCACATGACACACGGTGCATGTGATTCCGGCCTGCGATGTGGCGTGATTCAACATGTCAAAGTTCGGGTCGTCGAACGCCCCACTGAAAAACGGTACGGGGTCGTGACAGCCTGCACAAAAACGTGACGCCTTAACATTTCCGTCGCGTTCCATGCCAACGTCGCGGGTTTCTGCGACGCTGGCAAGATAGGTTGGATTGTTAAAGGAACTGAAACGATGAACGCTGTCAGACCATTCTTTGTGCGAATCCTGGTGACACTTCAGACAGTATTCATTCATGTCCAGTGTCTTTGCCGGAATGAAATTTCCGGACGACGTGCGAGCCAGCGATGGTTCGAAGTACGGGGTGCCTGAGACCGGGCCGACGGCGTTCCAGTTGCGCGGATCCTGCGACTGCAGCACAACCATCGCCATAGCGGCCGCGGCCGCTACTCCTGTATACGCCAGGCCCTGCTTCCACTGCATCTTTGGTCCAACCAGGCGATGCAGCCAGTATAGCCACAGCCCGAATATCGGAGCGACAACGTGGATCCAGTAGACGACTGATCGTGTGTTCGGATGCTTCAGATCCAGCACGCCTTCAATTCGTACTAACGCTACGCCGCTCAGCAGGATTACGATGCACAGACCAAACAGCGTATAGCCGATTCGGACCGTGCGACGGATCTTTCGATCCTTCGTATTTCGCATATGAAGAATGCCGAACACCAAAAATGGAACAACGATCAGGATCCCGACCACAATGTGCATCAGGAACATGCAGATGTAGAAGTAGTCCTGATATGTCTGAGTCGTCCACCACTCCAGCGCCTTGACGCCCATCAGGTAGGCACTGTTGGCGCCAATCAACGCCAGGAGCACCAGCATCACATTAAAGACGATGCGTAACCGCGGGCCGATTGCCTTGCGGACGATCTTTTTGTCCACCGGTGTCGATTCGATTGCCGCAGTGGGGTGTTGAGAATTCATGTGATCGATTAACCGCCGCCGAATCGCGGTGCTTTGAACGTTCTTCAGCAATCGGTGGTGGAGATTTGTTTGATGCAGTGTAACAGCGGTCTGTCGCCACAGAATGCTGTCCCGGATGATTGATCATACGACGGCGGGCCACGCCGTGCTGGATATATCTTGCCGCTAAAAATTCCGTGAAATTCGTATAATTGGCAGGTTTTCGCGTTCTTCAGTCCTGAACAAAGGTTCCCCGAGCGCCGCGGTAGAGGACGCAGCGGGCGTCGACGTCACTTCGTTTTGCGACCGATCCGGGCCAAATCGAGCATCGCTGTCAGATCGGCGAGCACGTGTTTGACCTGTTCCATGCTGTGGCCCACCGTCAGGCTCAGCCGCAGGCGTGCGGTCCCGGCAGCAACCGTAGGGGGACGTATTGCCGGGACAAACCAACCAGATTCCAACAGCTCAGACGAGACGCGGACGGCCAGTTCTTCATCGCCCAGCAGAATCGGTATGATTGGTGCCACCCCGGTCCCTATGCTCTTCAATCCCAGTTCGACAATCTGTTGATGCGCGAATGCCGTGAGCTGCGCCAAGTGTTCACGGCGGTCCGGTTCATCCTGCACAATTCGTAAAGATTCCAGCATCGCAGCACAGATGGACGGCGGGAGTGCCGTGGAAAAAAACTGAGTTCGAGCACTATTCTGCAGCCAGTGAATTGTCGTGGCGTCCGCGACCACAAAGCCACCCAGGCCACCCAGGGCTTTACTCATTGTCCCCACTCTGGCCAGCACGCGATGTTCCACGTTGCGATAATTACATGCTCCACGTCCGTGGGGGCCGAGAACTCCGGTCCCATGAGCTTCGTCAACAATGACCATGGCGTCATGTCCTTCGGCAATCTCGCAGATCATATTCAAATCCGGAACACACCCGTCCATGCTGAAGACGCCGTCGGTCACAATGAACACCCGTCCGTATTCTGCTCTGCGACTCCGTAGTGACTTGTCCAGTGAGTCAAGTTGGTCTCGCCGATAGACGAGCATTCGCCCGGCACAGGTCCGGCAGGCGTCAATGATGCTGGCATGGTTATCGCGATCGCAGAATACGGCATCACCGGATTGCACAACACTACTGATGAGCCCCAGATTTGCGGCGAAACCGGTGGGGAACAGCAGTGCGGCGTCCGTTTCCTCGAATTCTGTCAGTGCCGTTTCCAGCGCATCGTGCCACTGAGTTCGTCCGCAAACCAGAGCGCTGGAAGTCGCTCCTACCTGCGAACGAAACACTTCCGTGACCTGGTTGGAACGACCGACCTCGTGTGCAATATTCAGGTAATCGTTGCTTCCGAAGTTGACCAGCTCGCGTCCGTCAATGCGGCACATCCCGTTCGGTAAACAGTCGACAATACGGCAGCGGCGGCGCTGGCCACGATCCTCCAGTTCTGCAAGACGTTTTTGAAGCAGCCGTTGATATTCTATGTTGCTCATTCGAATCGCCATTCTGGCGTCGCGGAATCGAATCTGCGGCATCGTGCCGCCGTGGCCACGTTACAGTTGAACAGTTGGTAAATGCGTTCTTCCGGACTGTCGTTGCAGATTGAGAATTCACCACAGGCGACGCGGGTCACCATGCCGCGATTGTTGCTGACGGGACCTTCGTAATCCAGGTACATAAGGCGGTGGTCGGGCAAGGATTCGGACGGAATCCAGGCCTCGATTGCCACTGGGCTCAGCAATCGCCACCCAGCCAGCACTTCGCCCTGCTGCAGCAGAAGATCCCAGTGCAGAAACGGGTGATCGTGCTCCAGGATCACAAAACGAGAACGTTGGGTTTCCGACTTCATGCTACAGGATGCTACAAAAAAAGCCCCGGCCTGATTCGACCGGGGCTTGTTATTTCAGGCCGTGACCTGTTGTACAGCGTTTCACGCTGACTTGTGGTCGCGAAGAACGGTTTTCGAAAGCAGTTTCGTTACTCTCACGAGCCAGTTTCGTTCACGAAAACAAATAAATTGCTTTAGACGAGTTCACGAATGGGCTCGCGTTTGTCCACCAGGAATTGAGGACGTCCAGTCGGGTCGCTGATCGTCGTGTTCATCGTATCAATGCCCAGATTGTGATATGCCGTTGCGACCACTTCCTGCATATCCACCGGTCGGCTGATGGGCCGTTCTCCCAGACGATTGGTGGCTCCGATGGCTTGGCCGGTTCTCATCCCGCCACCGGCCATTAATGCACAGCTGACCTGTGGCCAGTGATCACGGCCTGCTCCCTTGTTGATTCGCGGAGTACGTCCGAATTCGCCCCAGACAACGATTGTGACGTTATCCAGCATGCCCCGTTCTTCAAGATCCTGAACCAACGCACTGACGGCCTGATCCAGCTTGGTGCCGTGGTCACGTACCAGGTCAAAGTTTGCTCCGTGGCTGTCCCAGCGACCAAACGAAAGTGTCACTGAACGCACACCGGCCTCAACCAGACGGCGAGCCATCAGGATATGATCGTTACAGGTGGGAGCGCCGTCGTATTGATACTTGTAGGGTTTTCCGTTGCCGTAACGTTCGCGAACTTCAGCTGGCTCTTTGGAAATATCCAGGGCGTCGGCTAACTTGCTGGAAGTCAGCACACCGAAAGCCGCCTGAGTAAACGCGTCCACGCCATCCATGATCCCGGTTGCGTCTGCGTTTCGCTTCAACCCGTCCAGACCTGTCAACAGTTGTTCACGGTCACGCAGTCGTTCCAATGTGACGCCGTTGAGCTTCAGGTCATTCATTCCGTCACCGCTGGGGCGAAACGCCTGGAATCCGGCGCCTAAAAAACCGGCCGCGCCCGGCTCTGACCAAGGAACATGGCGTGTTTTGCCGGCAAGCGCAACACTCGGTGGGATGGATGGATCTGACGGACCACGAAGTTTGGCAAGGGTACTGCCGATACTCGGACGTCCCCCGATTGAGGCCAGACTGCGACGATCCCAGCCACTGAAACACTGAAACGCGTCATGTCCACCGGAGCAACCGACAACTGACCGGATGACGACCAGTCTGTCCATCATGGCCGCAAGCTTTGGAAAACACTCGCCGATCTGAATGCCTGGCACTGCGGTGCTGATCGGAGCGAATTCGCCTCGGATCTCTGCAGGGGCTTCTGTCTTGATTTCCCACATGTCCTGATGAGGCGGACCGCCACCCAGGAAAATATTAATGATGGACTTTTGAGTCTTCGGTGCGGCCGATGTGGACTCGGCGTGCAGCAGATCCGTCAACGATGTGCCGCCTACGGCCCCCATTGACAAACCGCCAATCTTAAGGAAGCTGCGGCGAGACACGCCATCACAGTACTTCGTCTTGTTGCCAAGAATCGTGAGCATCGGGCACCTCGTGGATACCGATTGAGATTGCAATCGTGGTGGTGGGACTATTGCGGAGGGAGCATGGTGACAGAAGACCGTCGCCTTGTACGTAGATTATCGTCTTGCCGTATTCGAGGACTTTGATCGTTAAGCTGTTGGCGGAAAACCCGTCACAGAAAGCCTTTACGAACACACAGACGTCATTAATTGTAAACTGGCAAAAACTGCTCGTCAAGAACATCCCGGTCGTTGCCGCTCGTTCGAAGGCGTTTATTCAAAGGTTTTAGCAGTTTTTTGGCTGTGAATGCGCTCTGTCCGGGCTTCATGCAATGTCTGTTTTTCCGAAGTACGTGACACAGGACGTCTGCTTCGTGCGGGTCCGCCCACTGCATGTGTGGCCACAAGGCACGGCTTTGCAGGGTGAGAAACAAGCCGAATTGCATCCCCCGAATTCGATCTTCGGATTTCAGCACACGTTCGTCTGACAACCGGTCACAATGGCAATCTGCGTCGTTATACTGCCGAATCCACGACCGACGGCGTGTGTCGGCGGTCATGTATCCACGCTCTATTTTTCCTGGTCTCTGGCGAAATTTTTCATGTCCGATCGACGAAACCTGTTTAACAAAGTATGGGATCTCCACGACGTTCGCACCCTACCGAACGATCAGACTCAGTTGTTTATCGGGCTTCATTTAATTCATGAAGTCACCAGCCCGCAGGCATTTGAGATTCTGCGGGACCGCAACCTGAAGGTGGCCTGCCCGAATCAAACCGTTGCCACTGTCGATCACATTGTTCCCACAGCGGACCAGTCACGACCGTTTCAGGATGGTCTGGCAGAGAAGATGATGTCCGCCATTGAGCGAAATTGTGATGAATTCGGAGTGACTCTGCTGGATCTGAAAGATGGTCGTCAGGGCATCGTACACGTTGTTGGTCCGGAGCAGGGACTGACGCAGCCTGGCATGACCATCGTCTGCGGTGACAGTCATACCAGCACACATGGAGCCTTTGGCAGCATCGCGATCGGGATCGGCACCAGCAATGTGGCTCAGGTGCTGGCGACTCAGACAATGTTTCTCAGCCGCCCGAAGGTGCGGCGTGTGGTCGTGAACGGTGACCTGGCACCAGGCGTCTATGCGAAGGACGTGATTCTGTACATCATCCAGCAACTGGGCGTACAGGGCGGAGTCGGTTATGCATACGAATATGCCGGCACGACCATCGACGCGATGTCCATGGAAGAGCGCATGACCGTTTGCAACATGAGCATCGAAGGCGGTGCGCGTTGCGGCTACATCAATCCCGATGAAAAGACGGTTGAGTATCTGCGTGGTCGTCCGTCGGTTCCGACCGGAGACGAATTCGAACGAGCTGCCGCCTGGTGGCTGACTCTGGCGTCAGGCGACGATGCGGAATTTGACGACGAAGTCGTATACAACGCCGCCGATATCGAACCCACCGTTACGTGGGGCATAACACCGGCGCAGTCCGTTGGTGTCAGTCAGCCGTTACCTAACGTGGCCGACTGCGATGCCGGTGAGGAGACATTGATCAGTGAGGCCCTGGAGTTCATGGGGCTGGCTGAGGGCGAGCCGGTCAAGGGAACACCGATCGACGTGGCATTTATTGGATCCTGCACGAATTCAAGAATGTCGGACCTGCGCGAAGCCGCACGAATCGTGGCGGGACACAAGGTTGCTGACAGCGTTAAGGCCATCGTGGTGCCGGGTTCACAACTGGTACGCGAACAAGCGATGCAGGAGGGGTTGCACGAAGTCTTTGAAGCGGCCGGTTTTGAATGGCGTGAAGCCGGATGCAGTATGTGCCTGGCAATGAATCCGGACAAACTTCAGGGCCGCGAAGTGTGCGCATCGTCCAGCAATCGTAATTTTAAAGGCCGCCAGGGCAGTCCTACCGGTCGAACGTTGCTGATGAGTCCTGCCATGGTAGCTGCCGCAGCGATCGAAGGTCGAGTGGCAGACATTCGCGAATTCGCCGGAGCTGCCGTGTAGGTGTCCGTCGACGCCGCGAGAATAAAAGATATTTACGTCAACACTGCTGCGGCCGATCGCATTGAACGGAAAACGAACGACGCCTTTGCGAACGTCTTCAATGCAGGTTCTCTCAGCATCCTATTCAGCGTCTGAAAGCAAAAACGATGACAAACACAATCAAGTCCGTCAGTGGAACCGGCATTCCTTTGATGCTGGATGATATCGACACTGACCGCATCATTCCGGCTCGATACCTGCGATGCGTGACATTCGACGGGCTCGGTGACCATGCCTTTGAAGACGACCGGCAGCAGGATCCCCGCCACCCGTTTAACGCTTCAAAATTCAGCGGAGCCACGGTTCTGGTCGCAGGTCGAAATTTCGGTTGTGGATCGTCCCGCGAACATGCACCTCAGTCGCTGATGCGGTGGGGAATCAAAGCGGTGATCGCCGAATCGTTCGCGGAAATATTTTTTGGAAACTGCTGTTCGCTGGGCGTTGCTGCTGTCACAGCGCCTCGAGATGAGCTGGACAAGCTGGCCGCCGCCGTTGAGGCTGATGCGACTCTGGAAGTCGTCGTGTGTCTTGAAAATCTGACTGCCAAGGCGGGTGACCTGTGTATTCCCGTGAAAATGCCATCCAGTGCTCGCGAGGCACTGATTACGGGAGAATGGGATTATCTGGGGCAGCTTCTGAGCGCTTCGTGTGCTGTTAAGGAACATGTGTTAACGGTGCCTTACCTGAACGGTTTTTCGGCATAATGCAGACAGTGCCAGAAGCCGCCGGTTGCGGCTTCTGGGCGGAAAGCCGCAGCCACGGAAGCTCTGTTTTCTCTTGGCGACCTGATGACTTCTCGAACGGAAAATTCACGCGATGAACACGACGACGTCCGTGTTCGCGACGAACGGCTCGCGGAAGTGCTGGATCGTCTGATCAATGATTCTCAGAGATTCTCTTCGGCAGAGTTGCTTGATCAGGCGGTCCGCGACAACCCCGATCTTGAAGCGGACATCCGGGAACTGTATGCGACGGCGATGATCGCAGCGGATGTGGCAATGCTGCAATCCGATGAACTCAGTCACATCATGGGGGCCGAGACGCACGGTGCGGTGGCGACAACAGCTTCACCATCGCCCGTGGGTACAAAAATTGGCGAGTACGAACTTCGTGAAGAAATCGGCCGCGGCGGAATGGGGGTCGTGTACCGAGCTTATCAGCAGTCGCTTGATCGCACGGTTGCACTCAAGATGATCCCCAATGCGGCATTTGCGGCGTCCCAGGAACTTGCTCGACTGCGTGCCGAAGCACTGGCCGCGGCGCGGCTGAGCCATCCGAATATCGTGCCTGTTTATGAAGTCGGTGAGCACGACGGACAACCGTGGTTCAGCATGCAATTTGTTAAGGGCACGACGCTGTCCATGCGTCTGGCCGATGGACCGATGGCTGCTGAAGACGCCGTTCGTCTGTTGCTTCCTGTTGTCGGGGCTATTGACTCAGCTCACAGGGGTGGCGTTCTTCACAGAGATCTCAAACCGTCCAACGTGCTGATCTCCCGAGCAGGCGAACCTTTTGTTACAGATTTTGGACTGGCCAAGCGTGTCCCCACGCCAGACGACTCACTGGTGATCGCGGGTGGGAGCGATGAGGTAAATCTTACGCAGAGCGGAGCGATTCTGGGCACGCCGTCGTGGATGTCGCCGGAGCAGGCTGCCGGGCAAACGGACGCCATCGATGTGACTTCCGACGTGTACAGTCTGGGCGCTGTTCTGTTCGCGATGCTGACGGGCAGGCCACCATTTCAGGGGGCATCGCCATTCGACACACTGCTGATGGTGATGGAACAGGATCCGCCTGCCATTCGCGTTCTGAATTCGAAGGTTGATACTGATCTTGAGATGGTCGTCCTGAAGTGTCTGCAGAAGCCTCGCGACCTGCGGTATTCGTCGGCCAGTGAATTGGCTGATGATCTGACGGCCTGGTTGAACAAAGCGCCGGTCAGTGCTCGTCGATCCACAATCATGAACGTGATCTCGCGGTTATTTCGCGAATCACACCATGTCACCATACTGCGGAACTGGGGGCTTCTATGGATGCTTCACAGTATGGTGCTGCTGGTCCTGTGTCTGCTGACAAATGCGTGTCAGATTGCCGGCGTAACGTCTCGATTGCCGTATGTCGGACTTTGGGTGATCGGTCTCGGTTTGTGGGCCGCTGTGTTCTGGAATCTACGCAGCAGGTCCGGCCCAATTACGTCCATCGAACGACAAATCGCTCATGTCTGGGGCGGCAGCATGGTCGCTTCGTCCATGTTGTTTGCGGTCGAATCCGTGATGAATGAGCCAGTGCTGACGTTTTCACCAATTCTGGGCTGCATCGCTGGTATCGTCTTTCTGGCCAAGGCGGGGATGCTCTCGGGCCGATTCTACGTGCAGGCGGTTGCGTTGTTCGCCACATCGATTGTTATGGCGGCGATGCAACGCCAGGGAACGCCGAACTTCAGCATCTCACTTTTTGGCGTGGTTTCCGGGTTGGCGTTTTTTGTGCCAGGGCTCAAGTATTATCGCCAGCAGAAACAAACATGAGGACGTTACCTGGCCTCGTTTTGCAACGAGTGTTCATCAATTTTCTTGTGTAATGTGTTGCGGTTGATGCCCAGTCGCGTTGCCGTGCGGGTCTGCACTCCCTGACACTGACGCAGGACCTGCAGGATGACTTCCCGTTCGACACGACTGACCACGGCACCGTACACCTCGTTTGATTCATCGCCGACCTTTGAGATTCCCATACTGACCAGCGACGTACACAATGCGTCGATATTGTGGATGTCCTTTCGGCCGATTCGTAATGGCGCCAGGCCACGGACGTGCTGCGGCAGATCCTCCACATCCAGTTCGTCGGATGACGACAGAACGAGGGCCCGTTCGATGTAGTTCTGTAGTTCCCGAACATTGCCGGGCCAGTCATACTGCGTCAGAAAATTCAATGCGGCCGTCGTGATTCTGGCGCTTGAGAGATTGTTCTGGTCGACGTAACGCTCCATGAAGAACTTGACCAGCGCAGGTATGTCGTCGGGGCGTTCCCTCAGGGCTGGCAGATAGATCGGAATGACGTTCAGGCGATAGTAGAGATCATCCCTGAAACGCCCCCCTTCGATTTCGTCCATGAGGTCTACGTTTGTCGCGGCAATCACGCGGCAGTCGACGCGAATTGTTTTGGTGTCTCCGACGCGTTCAAACTCCTGCTCCTGCAGCACTCGTAGCAGTTTGACCTGAAGCTGGTAGCTGACGGAGTTGATTTCATCCAGAAACACGGTTCCGCCATGAGCCGCCTCGAATCGCCCGGTGCGAGTCTCGTGTGCACTGGTGAACGCGCCTTTGACGTGCCCGAACAGTTCACTTTCCAATAGGCTTTCCGACAGGGCTCCACAGTTGACTCGAACGAACGGTCCAGTGGACCGCGAACTCAATTCGTGTAAAGCACGGGCGACCAGTTCCTTGCCGGTCCCTGTTTCACCCGTCAGCAGAACGGTGGCTGAGGATGGCGCCACTTTTCGGGTGACCCGATACACCTCCAGCATCGGAGGGCTCTGGCCAATGATTCCATCCATTCCATCATTGTTGGGCATCGAAAGCTCGCTCTGGTAGTCGGGATTCTACCCAGTTTGTGACTACTCTGTACAAAATGTCAGCCGTTATGATAGCTGGTGCTTAAATATTGGGCACTGGTTGCGTCGTGGCTCACAGTTGCCGTTGCCTACCTGCATTGTAGCCGATTATCAAGACGTTATGAAGGGGCCGGCGCTTGATAGCGCGCATGTGCTGCCAGAATATTGTGCGGGCCTGGAATTGTCGTGATCAATTGGCGGCTGCATTCCGTCTGCCATCACACTTGCTATGATCGATGGCAGAATATCTCAATGATTTTGTCGCTCAAACGGTGCATTCCACATGATGAATCAGGAAACAAAAGACAGCGTCGGTCCGATTCTCGGTCGAGTTCCCAGTGGCGTATTCATTCTCGTTGCCGGGGATGGTGGTGATCAGAAAACTGGTCTACTGGCCAGCTGGGTCCAGCAAGCTTCATTTGAACCGGCGCAAGTCACGGTCGCCGTCAACAAATCGCGATACCTGAACGACTGGCTGACTGACGGATGTTCAGTGACCATCAATCAGGTGGCCAATGGTGACGGTGTTCTGTTTAAGCACTTCGGCAAGGGCTTAGAGCCTGATGCCGATGCGTTCGGCGGCGTTGAGACGATGGAAGGAACGAACGGCCTGCCGTTGCTGAAAGCGGCCATGGCGTCAATGGAAGGTCGTGTTCTTTCTAGAATGAGTGCAGGCGATCACATCATTTATCTGATCGAGATCACGTCAGGGACGGCACATCAGGACGCGTCGGGCTTTGATCCATTCGTTCACGTAAGGAAGAATGGTTTCAGCTATTGATCGGGGCAGGTTGATGCGGCCGGGAATGGCTTGGTTTCTCGCTGCTCGCAGGACGGTCGACCACCTCTCTGTTTTCGGTTTGCGAAGAGAGACAAATGACGTCTACGGTGACAGACACGAACAATTGCACTATTACCGCAGATTTCCTCAGGGAACTGGCTGCGATCGTGGGAGCTGCGCGGCTGCTCGATTCGAAGGACGAGCTGCTCGTCTATGAATGCGATGGGTATGTGGTTGAGAAAAGCGTTCCGGATGTCGTTGTGTTTCCCGAGAACTCAGACGAAGTCGTTGCGATCGTCAGGGTTTGTGGGAAACACAACATACCATTTGTGCCGCGCGGCGCAGGAACCAGCCTTGCGGGCGGATGTCTGCCGGTTGGTGGCGGTGTCATGATTTCACTGACGAAGATGCGTCAGATTGTCGAAATCAACCTGCGTGACCGATACGCAGTTGTCGAACCAGGTGTCGTCAATGTCAACCTGACGCGTGCTCTTGCCGGTACGGGCTTCCATTATGCACCGGATCCGTCCAGTCAGGGTGCGTGTACCATCGGCGGTAATGTTGCAACCAACAGCGGCGGTCCTCATACGCTGAAGTATGGCGTCACGGTTAACCATGTGATCGGAGTGGAATTTGTCTCGCCGCAGGGTGAGCTGGTTCTGATTGGTGGTCCATGCGGCAGAGGCAACGGCTTCGACCTGCCAGGTCTGTTCGTCGGTAGTGAAGGGACGTTTGGGATTGTGACCAAAGTCTGGGTCAGAATCACCCGCAACCCCGCAGCGTACCGCACGATGCTGGCGATTTTTGATTCTGTGGACGACACGACTCAGGCGATCAGTAATATCATCGGAGCAGGAATCGTTCCGGCGGCCCTGGAAATGATGGACAAGGGGATTGTCGGTGCATTGGAAGAGGCATTTCATTTCGGATTTCCACTGGATGCGGAAGCAGTGCTGCTGATCGAAGTGGATGGTCTGGAAGTGGCCGTCGATGCCGAAGCCGAAACCATTACCACGCTGTGCAAAGACTCCGGAGCACGCGAGGTGCGGTTGTCTCAGACCGAGGAAGAACGAGCGTTGCTGTGGAAGTGCCGCAAACAGGCGTTCGGTGCAATCGGCCGACTAAGTCCCAGCTACTGCACGCAGGATGGCGTCGTGCCTCGAACCAAAGTGCCTGAGATTCTTCGCTTCATCGCAGAAGTCAGCGAAAGACATGACATTCGTGTCGTGAACGTGTTTCACGCCGGCGACGGTAACCTGCATCCCATTCTGCTGTTTGACGAACGCAATACCGAACAGGTGAAGCGGGTCATGCTGGCCAGCGATGAGATTCTTGGGAAGTGCATTGATCTGGGCGGCAGTGTAACGGGCGAACACGGTATCGGCGTTGAGAAGATCAGTTTCATGAACCGTCTGTTTACCGACCAGGATCTGGCGGTGATGGAAGACGTTCGCAAAGCGTTCAATCCGGACGGACGCTGCAGTCCCGGTAAACTTCTGCCCACCGCCGGGGCATGCGGTATGGAACACATCGAAAAAAAACACCCTGGACGACACGCCGCCATGTAGCCGGGATGCCCCGGCGGGCGGTGGCATGATAAGCAGTCTGTGCTCGGAGCGTTGTGGCTGCCAAGTTTGTTGAATGAGATAACTACGATTGATGAATGATGTTTCTACTGAACAGGTGCTGATGCCTGCTTCCACTGAGGAAGTGGCCGAATTGTTGCGCGCAGGAACTGCCGGCAATAGTCGATTCTGCACAAGTCGAGTTGCCCGTTCGGGCATGGATTCCGCAACTGCGGTTCAACGTGTTGATCTTCAGAAAATGAGTTTGATTGTTGATTATCCGGCGCGAGACATGACCGTGACGGTACAGGCAGGCATGGCTGTATCTGAGTTGACCGGCATTCTTGGCGAGGAAAAGCAGCAGTTGCCGATTGACGTGGTTGATTCATCCATGTCAGTGGGAGCTCTGGTGGCAGGCGACATCGCGGGGCCGCGGCAGTATGGCTACGGCACTCTGCGCGACTACGTAATCGGAATCGAAGCAGTGGATGGTCAGGGACGGGTGTTTCATGCAGGCGGGCGAGTCGTCAAGAACGTCGCTGGGTATGATCTGTGCCGTTTGATGGTGGGGGCTCGCGGTTCGCTGGGAATTCTGACTCAGGTGACATTCAAGCTGAAGCCGTTACCTGAATATTCAATGCTCCGGAGTTATCGCTGCGATGACGCAGCAGGCCTTGAGGAGTCGCTTGACGGATTGAACGTTTCTGCTGCCAGTCCCGTGCTGCTGGATTTTGACTTCTCGCCAGATGTACTCGCACGGCAGATCGATAAGCCGAGTGCGGCAGGCAGGCGTGTTCCGTACGCGGTGCACATCGGCGTGGAAGGGACAGAGGCGGCCTGCTTATGGCAGATTGACGAACTCCGGAACGAATGTGCCGCCGGCGAGGAAATTGATGCTGGTGTCTCGTCGTCTGTTGATGAGCATTGTCGTAGAGCCGAATACAATTGGCAGGATGATGTTGTTCGAGTTCGTACATTGCCATCAAAACTCATGACCGTCGCTTCCGAGCTTGCTGCCGCCGGATACGCGTCTCGGGGTCACGCCGGCAACGGAATACTGTTTGTTAAGAAAGAGGATGGCGACGGACGTGTCCGGGCTATCTGCGAGGAAATCGTGTCTCGTCATGGCGGAGCTGTGTCGGAATGGTCTGTCGATCACCCCGCAAGCAGCACGGTTCAACATTCGGTTCGACTTCGAAACGCGTTTGACCCACACTCAGTTTTTGCAACGTAAGATAGACTTGGAAGTGTTGTCACCACCATATGTCAGAATCTGAATCACAATCCAACCCGGCCGTCATTGGCCAGACAATTCCGTACGAACGGTTCCTGGACTGCGTGCACTGCGGACTCTGCACTTCAGCGTGTCCAACGTACGTCGAGACCGGCGACGAGAACGACAGCCCTCGCGGGCGCATCTATCTGATGCGATCCGTCGTGGACGGACGACTTGACCTGACCGAAAAGGTGAAGGGGCATCTGGATCTTTGTCTCGATTGTCGCAGTTGTGAAACGGCCTGTCCTTCGGGTGTTCAATATGGAAGGCTGATTGAACCGTTTCGCGTCGAAATGCACGAAACTTCATCGGCCGCTCCCGTCTCGGGTGTCGCAACGCTGCCGACAAAGAAAAAGCCGGACTGGTTTCACCGGTGGATCATGTACGGCCTGTTTCCCGATCGGGAACGCATGGCGTGGGCCCTGATGCCGGCGCGCTGGATGCAGTGGCTGAAGCTGGATCGATTGGCGCAGGCTGTCGGTCTGACACGGCTGCTGCCGGAACGTTTGCGGCGCATGCAGGAACAACTGCCGTCGCTGGGAAAGGCGCTGCCACCACTGCCGGAATTCCTTCCAGCGAAAGGGGAACGATGTGCAAAGGTGGGGCTGTTCCTCGGCTGCGTGGCCGACGCGATGTTCCGACGAACTCACTGGGCGACGGCTCGGGTGCTGCAGGAAAATGGCTGTGACGTGGTCATTCCCCGGTCACAGGCATGTTGTGGCGCTATTCACTACCACAGCGGCGCGTCAGAGCCAGCTGTCGAGTTGATCAAACAGAACGCATCCTCTTTTGACGACGACAGCCTTGACGCAATCATCGTCAACGTCGCAGGTTGCGGGGCGATGTTGAAGGATTATGGCCATATTGTGGACGAGATCGCCGCGAACTCAGGTCTCGATCCGGCAGCTTTTGTGTCTCGCGTGAAGGATGTGTCTGAGTTTCTTGCCGAACTTGGTCCACGCGAACCCGTGGGCACAATCGATGCGGTGGTGGCGTATCAGGATGCCTGTCACCTGCAGCACGCCCAGCAGATTCGCGAACAGCCGCGAAGCCTTCTGTCATTAATTCCAGGGATTACATTACAGCCCATCGCGGAAGCCGAGCTTTGTTGCGGAGCCGCCGGCAGCTACAACCTGACTCAACCGGACATGGCGGATCGTCTGGGCCAGCGCAAGGTCAGTGAACTCCTGAAAGTCCGGCCGGATATTGTGGTCACGGGGAATGCCGGGTGCTCGCTTCAGTTGCAGGCGCAGCTGAAGAAATCCGGCTATTCAGTACCGGTGTTACATCCAATGGAGCTGCTCGATCTGAGTTACCGCAACGTACCACTGACTGAATTGTTTTGATGTTTTCAGATTTTCCGCCCATTAAAGCAGTCGTGTTCGACCTCGACGGCCTGATCCTGAACACCGAGGACGTTTTCGACCTCGCCGGCAATGAACTGATGTCCCGTCGTGGACTTGAAATGACAGATACCATTCGTCATCGCATGTTGGGACGGCGACCGGATGAAGCGTTTCAGGCACTGAAGGATCTGTCTGGTATTACCGACGACATCGAAGATCTGAAGCAGGAAACTCGTGAATTGTTCGCGGCCATCGCGGAAGATCATCTGGCAATCATGCCTGGCCTGCTGTCGCTTCTGACGGAGATCGAACAGCGTGAAATTCCCAAAGCCGTGGCGACGTCTTCGCCTCGTGATTACATGGCTTACCTGCTGGACAAGTTTCAATTGCTGCACCGATTCGATGTCACACTGACGGCCGAAGACGTCACGGAAGGCAAGCCACACCCGGAAATCTATCTGACGGCCGTCGGTCTGCTGGACGTCGCTCCTGAAAATGCGATGGTTCTGGAAGACAGTGAGACAGGCATGCGTGCCGCCGCGGCGGCCGGGACATTCGTATTTGCCGTGCCCAACCGGCACACGCGTCATGGAGATTTTTCGCGGGCTTCGCGAGTTGTGTCCAGTCTGGCTGACGCCAGCATTCTTGCAAGACTTGATGCCTCTGGTGACTCGTCGCCGACTGCGTGATGTATTCTTGCACGAGGGGCAGGTGTCTGTAGGAAGGCACGGGAGTGCCCTTGTTAACTCCGCTCGCCAATAGCCGCGGTGATTCTATGGTTTCACATTGCAGCTATGACGTCGTCGCCAGTACATCGCAAAGGACAACGGTAATGTTGTCTCTGCCACCACCGTCGAGTGCACACTCAACCAGTTGGTCGCAGGTGGCCTGTGCTGAAGCAGGATGTTTCAGCACGTCAGCGATCTGTGTGTCAGTTACCATGTCGTTCAGGCCATCTGTACACAGCAGCAGTCGATCACCAGGCTGTATTTGAACGTGGTAAACCTGGGCCTGTACTTCATTCGACTGGCTGCCCAGGCTGTTCGTCAGGACGTTCCGAAACCCTTTCGCTGTTTGTGCGGGCAGACCGGCGTCAGCCATGTCCTGTCCCAGCGTTTGATCACGAGTGATCAAACGCAGAACGGAATCGCTGTACAGATATGCTCGGGAGTCGCCGATGTGCACGATGATCGTGTCGGTGTGTTACAAATGACTGAAAGAATTCATCGCCCGAATCTGCTGCCGTCCCCTCCGCGAGACTTCGCCACAGTGCGTCTTCACCGTCTACTTCATGCATTTAGAATTTCGCCCGCGAGGGTGATATGGTCGCCAGGTTGACTCATGGTGGTCTCGACACGCTGCTGAATGCGTTATCGCCTCGTTCTACGGTGCGGTTTGCGGATCGGAAATTTTGTTCAATAATCGCTCTCGCAGCTCTTCCAACGCTGACGTTCCGGTATCTGTGGATGCGGGAGTCGTTGTCGCAGCACGTGTCGGCGACGGGGCACGTTGATCGGAAGCATCCGCCAGGATGGTGTCCAGCATACTGGACCACGCTTTCTCGGCAGCCGGTTTGTCTCCCTGAGCCAGAGCAACATCGCCTCGTTCCTTCAGTATCGCCAGCAACCATGGATGCTGGCGATGGGACCTGGCGGCCAACTCAGCCAGATCGGCGAGATGTTGTCCGGTTGCGAAATCCTCGGCCGAGTTCAGTGCGATCCGAGCAGGAATCCACAATGCTATCTGGTTAACTGTAGGGACTTCAGTCGGATTCATCCTGGATTGTGCCCGGGTATACGCCACGTATTCTCTGAGCTTTGTGATGCTGGTTTGCAGAAGAGCCTCGTTGTGTGTGCTGTTACCAAATGCTGCCCCCATGATGCTGGCAGTCGGATCGTTTGCCGCTGATTTTTCTATCATGCTTTCCAGCAGACGAACGGTTTTCGCCGTTTGGATCGGGCTGGTGGTCTTGATCTTCAGCAACACCTCCACAAATACTGACCGAATCGCCGCTTGCTCTATTCCCTCAGTCGGTGGCACCAGCATCAGGTCCAGCGGCGGGCGCTGAGACGTTGTGTCGGCAGCGGAGCGGTGTTGCAGGTAGGTCAATACGGAATCGGGAGTCATGCTGGACCGAGATTTCGCGATTCCGGCCTTCGCCTGTTTCAGCAACCTGCCAACATTGGCTTTGTATCTGCCGCTGCCTGCCACAAGTTTGGGCGTCACCTTCTGAAACATTTTCAAAGCATCAAACGGTAACGTGAATTGCAGCAGAGTCTCAGCGGCGGCAACGTAGTCCTGAGCATTTCTGTACTGCTCTACGCCCGCGTTGCTGCCCGTCGCGACGGGGTGTTTGACGGAGGCGAGTGCGTCGTGCACAGCCTGCCGTGCCTCTGCTGTGCGTCCTTCTTCGGCAAGAAGTTTCGCCACAAAGTATGACGGCGAAGTCACGTAGCTGGTCGCCGCATTTGCACTGTCATGCTGCAATGCTCGCTGCATCATCGAGATTACGTGTGGCCGATATCGCTTGTCCAGTTGGTGCAGTTCACCCCCAATGACCCACGCAACCAGCGGAGGCACGAATGAAACATTCGTATCCGCATTCAACCGTTCCAGTATTTCTGTCGCATCGTCGAACTGTCCTGTCTTCGCTTTCAACGCGCAAAGGATGAGCTGACCGCCATACCAGGCGTCGAATTTGTTCACGGCGGCTTCGACTTCATCAGAAAATGTCTGCAGCTTTTCGTCGTCTTGGAGTGCTTTGGACAGTCGCGTAAAGGATGCCGTGACGGTCCCGCTGGAGTTGTATACCAGGGCGTCGGCAATTCCCTGCCACGGGTTCGCCGTTGCCTGCTGTACCGTTCCAGGGACCATCCCTTCGCGGACATAATCGAACATGACTGGCAGTTCCCAGATACTCTGATCGCGGATATTGCTCAGCATGAAGGTTCGGTTGTTTGGGAAGGCTTTCCACGCGGCGGCAAACAGCTCCAGTCCCTTTTCGCGTTCAATTGCTCCGCGCCCTCGAGTACTTTCACGAAACAAATACTCTAGGGTTTCGTTGACCACGAAATAGTTGTTGTTCAGCTTGCGGATGTCGGACGCCAGCAGGACGTCAGCCAGCTGCGGCAGCTTGCCTGCCTGCTGGAACGTTCTCAGGTACTGATAGTAGTTCTGGGTGAAACGTTGCACGTCTCTGTGCAGGACTTCCAGGTATTTCTCGCTGGCCTCTGTATACTTGCGACTTCGTTCAAGTTGCTGTGCCAGTTTGATGAGCGTGTCGATGTTCTGTGGTGCCATGGCTTTTAACTGTTCGTCCACCCGGGCAGCATCGGCCGTCCGACCAGCTGCCTTGTAGTATTCCGACAGAGTCTGATGCAGTCGAACGGATTGAGGCGAACGGACCAGCTGGTCCTGGACGCGTTGAATCAGTTGCTGCAGTTGACCGGATTCGTTGAGCACAATGACTGCAGCTTCTCGAGCTTTCCTCACGCTGGTTGTCGTTCTGGACGGCGCCATGTTCGCACTCTGCCGAAGAATCTGATGTGCGATCTGGTTGGCAACATCGGCATTGGCTTCGTCATTATATCGAGTCATCAGGTCCGTCAGCGTCGACATGTCATTGCCAGTCGAATGACGAGTGCGAGAGAGCAGGGCATCGGACATCTTATGCATGCCGAAATTCTTCAGGTGGGTCGAAAGAGCGATCTGCGCCTTTGAATCCAGTCGCAGCCCGAACAGGCGTTTTGCGGCTTGTTTCGCTCGGTCCACGTTGCCCGTTTTTGCGGCCAGCTGCAATGCCAGAAGCTCTCGTTGCTGCAGTAGGTTCTGGTCCACAGTGTCGATGGTATCCAGCAGAGCCAGAGCGTCAGCGTCATTGCTCAATTTTTGATGCAGCCGCACAATGCACATCCGCAACGACGTGTCGCCAGGAGCGAGTTCCGCTGCCCGAACAAGGTGAACGGCTGACTGTTCCAGCGAATTCTGCAGAAAACGGAACTGTGCCAGTACCAGTTCCGCATACACGGCGGCTAATCCGGAACGGGCGTCGCGAAATGCACTGAGGTTGTCGAGCAGCCCGGGTGCGTCTCCGTTCTTAATGAAGTGGTGCAGATTCACCAGGAATGCCGTGTCGGTGCCGGTCCAGTAATTCCCGGTTGCCAGCATATTGATCTGCTGATAATTCGACTGCTGTCCCGCAGAGAAAATTGGCACACGTGCGACGGTAACGTACGACGTTACGGGGGGATTACGGGTCGGCGCCGGCGGTGCATCGGCGTGGGTTTCTGCTTTCAGGTCCAGAAACCTGACCAGCAGGTCCTTGACAGCCTCTGGGTTTTCCTGTGCCACCATAGTTGACGCGATCTGTGCGAACATGGTTCCGATCTGATTGGCAACCACGTTCTGCCCGGCAGGCGACGTCCGAAGATCTCCGGATTTCACAACACGATTTACGAGAGTAAGGAATTGCTCGATGTTGTTGCGTGTCAACGCCACCTGCAGAGCCGCTATGAGTTCGATCCGGCCCGCGTCCTCTCGAATGAGCTGCGCAAACACTTCGCTGGCCGCACCTTCCCTGCCAGCGGCTTCGAGTTCCGTGATCACAGTCGTGACAAGTCCGGAATCGACCCACTCGCGTCTGGTATCGCGGACAATCTGCCATGCTGTCAGCATTAGTTCCATCTGTGAATCGTTCAGTGGCGAAGCTGAGGCGGTCGGCGTGTTCGCCGCCCTTCGTTTCTGAAGAGCATGAAGGTACGCCAATTTGGCTTCCGGTTCCGGTCGTTGCGCCAGAAGAGAGGTTGCGGCCTGCATTTCTGCTGCAAACGGTCCTCCCATTGTTTGCAGTGACGCGGCCGCAAAATACCAATCCCAGGCGGGTCTGGCATCCGTTGAAATGACAGATTCTGCGTTCTGGCGGAGTGCAGCAAAAAATCGATCAAGGCGATTCTCGCGAACGGCCGCTGCTGAGCGGATCAGCAGGACAAAGTGGCGTGCATCCGCGAAGGTGTCGGCTGACCACGAAAGTGATGTTCGACTGAAGGTTGAACGCGCTCGGCTGGCAGACAGGTTAAGACTCTGTGCCAGGGCCTGCAGCCGGGTTGCATCCTGAATCAGTTCCGGTGCCGCCGAAGTGGTCGAATATCGTGCACTGTATTGGTCGCCCGTCGCCGTTCCCACCGGCAGCATCGACCTGCGGGATCGAGTGTATCTCTGTTCGTACGAAGGTGTGTCACTCGCGAAATCCAATGCCAGTAGCTGATCGCAGTTTGCGACTGCATCGGCATGCCGTGCTTCTTTCCAGTCGAGTATTGCCAGGCGAAGTAACACTTCCCAGTCACGTTTGTTCCGCTGCAGCATCTGGCGGCAGATTCGACGAGCAGTGTTCGGGTTACCTGCGGTGATCAGGTTGTCGATGGACTTAATCAGGCGATGGGGCTCTGTGTCTGTTTGCGAAAGGCTTGCCCACAGGTCATCAGCGGCTGCAACTTTTCCCAGGCGGACCAGCAGATTCGCAAGCCTGACTGTGCCATCATCTGAGGGGACAATCTGGAGCATTAGTTTCTGGTAGTCGGCAGCTGACTGGTAGTCTCCCTCCTGTTCGGACAGCTTGCCGAGTTCATCCAGAATCACGACGTCCCGGCTTTCTTCAATCAATAGTTTCTTCAGTACTTCGCGAGCCGTGCCAATATCGCCGGCAGCCTGGTAAGCATTTGCAAGGCAGATCGTCATGTCCCGCTGCTGGTCCGTCTTTCGGCCGAAGTTCTGCAGCCTCGCTATCAATCGGTCGAAATGATTTGTCCGCAGGTACAGCTCAGTCAGCGGCTGAACAATCGCGATGCGGGCATCCAGTGAGTTTGATTTGTCGAAAGCGCGCCAGTTCAATTCAATCGCTTCAGGGGTCTTAAACTGTCCTGCAAGGGCCTTTGCCAGCGCCGTAAGCGAGGCAACGTCAGACGGGTTCAGTCGCACAGATCGCCGCAGTGCATCCAGCCCTTCGTCTGGTTTGCCAAGCTGAAAGCACAGATCGGCAAAGAACTGAAAGTTCTCCGCATTTCCGGCAGCCGCTGTGATGAATTCCTTTCCCGCCTGCAGCGCTGTTTCAGTTCGTCCGAGCCGCTTCTCCAGCTCCGCGATTTTCTTCAAATGCTCAGTCTGAAAACGTCGATCCAGAACGGCGAGTTTGGAATGGGCCGCGGACGCCGCAGCCAGCATTCCTGATTTTTCAAGAATTCGCCCGGCGGTTGTCCACACGGCAACAGAATCCGAATCCAGCAGCGTCGCTTTCTGAATTGACAGTGATGCTTCCGGCAGCAGCCCCATTGCTTCCTGGTACAATGTCAGCACGCGCCACTGGTCCGCTGACCCGGACGTGGTATCAAGTGCCGACGCCATCTGTGACGTTTTTTCTGCCAGCAAGCCGCCTTCCAGAAGTGTTTTGATCCGTTCGTCCAGAACGGTCTGCCGTTGCTCGGGAGTTTCGGCCAGTCGACGAGCAAGATCCAATTGTGTCAGCGAGTTGTCGACAAGTCTGGCATCTCGGAGCATTTGGCTGAAGCGGATTCTGTCGCTGAATTCCGGGTCTATCTCACACGCAGCCGCCATCGTTCTCAATGCGTCTTCGGTGTAGTCAAACCCGCGGTACACCTCGCTCAGTCTCACCAGGTTTTTCGTAGTTCGCAGATCGCCGGCGATCATTTCTTCCCACATCCGCCTTGCGTCGTCGGGGCGTTTAAGAGCGTGGAAATATTCTCCGAGGTACTCTCGAAACTGCGGATTGGTCGGTTCCAGATCGACAGCCCGCTGATAGAGTTTGATCGCTTCGTCGGCCATTGACGCACCACGAAACAGATCGGCAACTCGGCTTACGACCACAGCATCGTCGGGCCTGTGCTGCAACATTGTTTTCCAGATCTCGGCCGCCTTGCTCTGGCGTTCGGTCCTGGGCAGGTCGTCTCTTTTTAGATACAGCATTCCCCAGCGTTCGATTCGGTCCGAATTCCCTCTGTCGAATTCTGCCAGTTCTTCATACTCATTGATCGCATCCGCATAGCGTTTGTCACGCACCAGTTGCCCAATCAGCGCTTTGCGAAGCTTTGTGTCAGATGGAGCTTTTGAGACGGCCCTGCGATACCATTGCAACGCATTTTCTGTTTGTCCCTGTTCGGACAAGTTGCGTCCGAGGCGCGTCATTGCATTAAGATCGTCCGGGTGTTGATTGATCCACGTTTCGTAGTAACGGATCAGTCCGGAATAGTCGTCGGTGCGCAGAAATGTTTCTTCGATGGTGTCACGTACATCGCCGAGCAACCAGCTGCCCGGTTTCAGCTGGTTTATCACATTCTCAAGATCTGTCACCGCTTCGCCCTTACGTCCCAAACGAAGTTTCAGCTCGGCCGCATCGATTCCGAATTGCAAGCGTCGCAAAGGATCAGATGCTTTCTGTGACAGGGTTTCCAGTCGGCCCAAAGCCTCCTTGAGTTGCTGCTCCTCAATCAGGATCGTGGCGATTTGTTCCTGAACGCGTTCATCATGCGGGAACGTAGCTTCGAAGCGCTTCCACACGCTGAGCGCCTGTTCATTTTTATGGCCGCGCTGATAGATGCGGCCGAGGAGCTGGTAGATTTCAGCCAGTTCTGCCCGTTCAGGATTACGTGTAATAGCGCGTTCCAAGGCCTCAGCGGCACGATCGGATTCGCCGATCGCCACAAGAACCTGTCCGAGATACCATGATGGTATGGGGTCTGTCGAACGAAGCTTTTCAGCTCGTTCTAACGCCGTCCGCGCTGCAGCATCGTGCCCGCGTCGCAGTTCGATCATTCCCTGCAAAAGCGATGCGACGCCGTCAGTCGTTGCCTGCTGATCGAGGGAATCAACGTATTGCTGCAACGATCCTCGATCGACATGAAAATCGTAAACTCGGTCGAACGCTGTGCCCACACGTGGCCGTTGCTTCAGACGATCCAGATACCGATCATTGTGCGCGACTGCTCTGCGCTCGTCTTCTGCAGATTCGCCTTGCGTCCGTCCAACGGT
Source organism: Fuerstiella sp. (assembly GCA_029247265.1). Classification (GTDB taxonomy): domain Bacteria; phylum Planctomycetota; class Planctomycetia; order Planctomycetales; family Planctomycetaceae; genus Fuerstiella. The sequence continues at coordinate 26,199 of JAQWLN010000260.1, read as the reverse complement.
GGGGAAAGTGAGGTGCAGACAGGTGGTGAGCAGCATGCCGATGATGGCGGGGTTCTGTCGAGTTTTCGAGGGCATGACGGTGTCAATCACGTAGTGACGGTTTTTACTCGATGCCCTGCTGTGGCATGCGGTGCTGCATTCGTCTTCGTGCTGTGTTTTGGAATATGGCCAATTATATCACAGGACGGTCTTCGAAACAGACGCTATGCCCTGCTGCAGGAGTTGTTTTGTAACGATGTTGTACGGTGGAGACGTTCCTTGCGGCAGCGTGAGTGTACTGTCATGCCCGACTGCAACACTTGTAGCCGCCAGTTAAATAGGGAATCCGCAGATCAGCCGAATAGGAGCGACAAACACTGTAATACATTGTCTTCTGCGTCTAGGATTCCCAGGCAACTACCAATGAGTCGTTGGCGGCAACTACAATGTATGAGGACCGCTTGCGCTGAACCGTACAGGGAATGGAAATGTCGGAATCTGAGCAAATTCGCGAACAACTGAATGGCTTTCGCGAAGATTTTCAAAAACTCCGCGATGAGGTAGGCCGGGTGATTGTCGGCCAGCAGGATATCGTGGATGGCACGCTGGCGGCATTAATTGCCGGCGGACATGTGTTGCTGGAAGGTGTTCCGGGGCTTGGCAAAACGATACTGGTACGAACGCTGGCAGATGCCCTGCACCTGGAGTTTTCTCGAGTGCAATTCACGCCTGACCTGATGCCGGCAGATCTGATCGGAACCAACGTCGTTGTGGAAACTCCAGAGGGGGGGCGCCGGTTCGAATTTCAGAAGGGCCCCGTTTTTGCCAACATTGTCCTGACAGACGAAATCAACCGAGCCACACCGAAGACGCAGTCGGCTCTGCTGGAAGCCATGGCAGAACAGTCGGTCACGATGGCCGGACAGACACACGCACTGCCAAAACCGTTTCTGGTTCTGGCAACTCAGAACCCGCTGGAGATGGAAGGGACCTATCCGCTGCCGGAAGCTCAGCTTGACCGCTTCTTCATCAAGCTGCTGGTGCGGTATCCAACCTCCGACGACCTGTCCACAATTCTGAACCGAACTACGGGAACCGAAAGGCCGAACGCGGAGGCCGTTATCACAGGAGAACGCGTGCTGGAACTTCGAGAACTGGCGCGGCAGATTCCCGTAGGTGAAGACGTACAGCGATATGCGATCAACATGGTTCTGGCGACACATCCGGACCAACCGGTAGCTACTGAAATGGTGAAGCGTTACGTCCGCTTTGGAGCCAGTCCCCGTGGTGCTCAGGCGCTCATTCTTTATGCCAAGATTCTGGCAATTCTGGACAGTCGTTTTCATATCGCCAAAGACGACATCAACACGGCGGCTCCTGCGGTGCTGAGGCATCGCATGATTCTTAATTTTGAAGGCCAGGCAGAAGATGTCTCACCAGACGATGTCGTGACCGACCTGATCAAATGTGCAGGCGATTCGTCCGCTGCTGCATAACGTATTCAACATTCCGCTGTTTCTGGCGGCCCCACTGTGTTCCGAACCAGCCCGCCGTTCAAATTTCGTTCAAACGTATCTTTGAGTTGCGGTCCGGAGCCACATCAGACAAATCATTGTTCCAGTGACCAGTAACGGTTCAGCCTGTTCGCTTTTCGCCCGGTCCCTTTCCATGCCGCTGTTCGATAATTACTTTTTAACTAGGCTGGAATACCTTTCCATCGTATCGCGCAAGGTGTTTCGAGGGCAGTTGATGGCGCAGCGACGTACGAAGCAAATGGGAGGCGGCATCGAATTCGCCGATCATCGGCAATACACGCCAGGAGATGACTTTCGGTATCTCGACTGGAATCTCTATGCGAGGCACGACGAATTGCTGTTGAAGCGTTTTCAGGAAGAAGAAGACCTTCACGTCTACCTGTTGCTGGACTGTTCACGCAGCATGTCCACGGGGGAGCCTGCCAAGTTTGATCTTGCACGTCAGGTGACCGCAGCGTTGGCGTACATCGCTCTGGCTGATCTGGACCGCATTTCTGTCTACGCCTTCGCCAACGGCGTACTGCATCACTTCCCTCTGACACGGGGCAAGGCCCGCATTCTGAGCCTCATGCAGTTTCTTGAATCACTCAGCGCTGATGGCGACGCCACGAACATGACGCAGCTTGCTGAAGAATTCGTTCTCCGAGCGCCGCGGCGAGGGCTGGCTCTGGTGCTGAGTGATCTGTATGACCCCGCCGGATATCGTAACGGTCTGGATGTACTGCGTCATCATAAGTACGAACCGCACGTCGTTCAGTTTCATCACGCAGCCGAGGCGGATCCGAAAATGCTGGGCGATGTTGAACTACAGGACGTCGAAACCGGCGACTCTCGGAAGATTACAGTCACAGAAAACCATCTGCGCAACTACCGTGATGTGTTTCAGACGTTTCTGAGTTCGGTGACTGATTATTGTTCGGCCTATGGCATTGGCTGCACAGTTACTGACACGGGCGTTACCTTTGATAAACTCGTTCTGGGCATGATGCGAGCCAGTGGAACAAAATAGCTGACATGTCCTTTTCGAACCCCGCAGCATTTCTTTGGGCGCTGCTCGCAGTGCCTATCGTGATCTTCTATTTTCTGAAGATTCGCATGCGCCGAATGCCCGTCTCGACGGTCATGTTCTGGGAACAGGTATTTGATGAAAAACAACCGCGATCCATCTGGCGAAAGCTGCGTCACCTTGCTTCGCTGCTTCTGCAACTGCTGTTTCTAACTTTGCTTGTGGCCGCCGTTGCGGATCCATTCTTCGACAGTGATATCCGTGAGCAACGGCGCGTGGTGGTCGTGTTGGATATATCGGCCAGCATGCAGGCCCCGTCAGAAAACGGAAGCACGCGTCTTACGTCCGCAAAATCTCAGATCCACCAGATGATTCGGGCGCTGAAGCTTCGTGACGAAATGGCGTTGATTGTCGCTGGTGGTCAACCCCGAGTCGTGTGCGGCCTGAGCAATCATAAGAGAACGCTGCAGGTCCGTCTTGATGAAATCAAACCAACGGATGGGCCGACGCGAGTGGTGGAGGCGGTTGAAATTGGCCGACGGTTGCTGGCTGGTCAGAAAAACGAAGAGGTTGTCGTTGTCAGCGACGGTTGTTTTGAAGGTGCTGCCGAACTCGCAGCTGAGAATGAGATCGTGTGGTCTCAGGTTGGAACGCCGTCAGCCAATGTCGGCATCACGCGGTTTCAGGTCAGGCGAAGTCTGCTGGACCCGATCACGTATCAGGTGCTGATGGAAGTCGGGAACTTCAGCGATGAGGCCCTCGAGTGCAGTCTCGATATGAATCTTGACGGCGAACTGCTGGACGTGATTCCACTGAAACTAGGTCCAGGAGAGATTTGGACGGAAGTCCGCGAAGAAACGTCTGTCCGCGGAGGAGTCATTTCTGCCCAGGTCAAGTGGGAAGACGATCTGGCTTCCGATAATACCGCCCGGGCAATTCTGCCGGAGCGTCAGAGAATCCCCGTGACACTGGTTACCGAGGGGAACTGGTTTCTTCAGCGCGTTCTGGAAGCCAACGATATTGTGGACCTGACCCTGACTACAGAAGTGCCGCAGACTCTTCCACCCAGCGGTGTTCTGGTGCTGCACCGAAGTATCCCTGCCCAGCTTCCTGCGGGGAACGTGTTCGTCGTGCAGCCAATTGCGGCAACCGACTTTTGGGACGTGGCAGGTGCTGTCGCCGAACCTCTGGTCGACAAACAGGACAAGTCCAGTGACCTGATGAGGCATGTTCAACTGGACAATATTCTGATGCCGGAAGCCCTGAAGCTAATCCCGAAAGTCGACCACAAAACGCTGGTAGAATCCATATCGGGTGACCCGCTGTATCTGCAGATTTCTCATGATAATGGCAACGTCCTTGTCTTATCTGTAAACCTTGATCAGGGTGACCTGCCGCTAAGAACTGCCTTCCCGATCATGCTGACAAACGCTCTGTCGTGGTTTGGCGAGGCCAAGGGGGAACTGATTGAGGCCATGGCCGCTGGACACACTCGAGATCTGCAGGTGCCATCGGAACTGCAGAAGGTCGCTGCGCAACGGAGCGACCAGCTGCTGCTAACGGCCCCTGACAAATCTCAACAGCGCATCCGAGTTGTCGATGGACGCTGCATGATCGGACCACTGGATCAGACAGGTGTCTGGCAACTCAGTGAAATCAATTCGGATCAAACGCCGGATGCAGACTCGCCAGTTGTATCGGCACCGGTGTTGCAGATTTGCTGTAATCTGTCCGATCCCACGGAAAGCGATCTGCGCATCAGGGAGACCATCAATCCGAGGCAGGAGTTACTGACCTCCGGATTCGGAGGTCGACCGGTCTGGTTCTTCCTGTTGATCGCGGCGTTGCTGCTGACGATTATCGAATGGCTTCTGTTTCAAAGGCGCTGGGTTGCCTGAGCGGTCTTCGACCGCCTGCGCGAGTTGGCGCTTGGGGAAAGCTGGTCCGGTTTCCGTTGGCGACTAAGGAGCTGACGACAAGCTGCAGCGAATACCGGCTCGGCAGTCAGGCTTAGTTTGAGGAGGCTGGACCAGATGGTTTGGCCGCCTTCAGCGTATAACGCTGACTCATGGCTGCGAAAAACGTTTTTCGGCTTGCCATGCGTGCTTCCCGCCAGCCCGGAAGAGCCACGTGTTTTCGAGAATTACTCTACGTCAGTAGCGACGCAATCGGGTGGCCCTGATCGGTGATGGGGACGGGCCGGTCTCCGTCGAAGAGATTCTTTGCATGATCGATCTGCATGGCTGCAAGTATTGTTGCAAAGGCGTCAGGAACACCGACGGCGTTTTCGACGGGCTTCATGGCCAGTTCGTCGCTGACGCCGTAGCCGCCGCAATGGCGCAGGCCACCGCCGGCCAGTACCATTGAGAAACATTTGGAGTGGTGTCCTCGCCCCCCGCCGGAATCGAATTGCGCCGGGCGGCCGAATTCGCTGTTAATAATAATCAGTGTTTTGTCCAGCATGCTGCGGGATTCCAGATCCCGAATCATGGCCGCCAGTGCCTGGTCCAGTTCCTGAATCAGCAGGTGCTGATTTAACTGCCCGCCATTGTGAGTGTCCCAGCCGGTACCGTTGCGGAAGTTCATGTTGTGAGACACTTCAATGAATCGCACACCCGCTTCGCACATTCGCCGCGATGCCAGCAGACGTTGTCCGAAGCCTTCGCCGTAATCGTTGCGCAGATCATCAGATTCTGTTGACAGGTCAAAGACCTTCATGAACTCCGGACCGGCGAGCTTCAGACTTTCGCCGACGGCTGCGTCATATTCCGCGAATAGACGATCGTTTTCAAATCGTTCTCGGCCGGCATTTCGCACGGCAGACAGGACTTGTTCGCGGCGACGCTGGCGGGCGGTCGCGATGTCGGCCGGTCGGGCCAATCCCGCAGGACCTGTTTCGAGATCTGTCATATACACGAAGCCAGCCTGCTGTCCCAGAAATCCCGGTCCGCGCGTCAGATTCGGATACCCGATCAGCATATAGGCGGGCACACCTTCAGCGGCCGCACCGCGTTCGTGAGCGATGATGGATCCGAGTGAAGGATATTGCACGGTGCCGCTTGTGGGACGACCGGTGTGCATGCGGTTTGTAGCCGCGGCGTGTTCGTCCACAACATTGTGATGGACGGTGCGCAGGGCGGTCACTCGATCCATGACCTGCGCCGTGTGCTTCAGATGTTCGCAAACCTGAATACCAGGGACCGACGTATCGATGGATGGATAATACGATCCGTCCTTCTTCGCCTTGGCATCTCCCATCGCTTTGGGATCAAATGTGTCAATCTGCGCCATGCCTCCGCCCAGCCAGATCATCACGCAGTGTTCCACCTTACCGAAGGGCACCGCCTGAGTACTGGACTCATCCGTTGCAGCTGCATTTGAAGCAAACACAGCTGCAGATGCTACGGCTGTCGTTTCAGCAAGGAAATCGCGTCGTTTCATAGCATTGAGGTTCTGACGAGGGCGGGATTCACTTTTGTGTATCGCAGGCGAAGCGATCCCGAACCAGCGTTAAGGATCGAGGACTTGAATTATCAGGGGACAAGGATCATTTCCGGACTGTTGAGCAGCGACCACACCGCGTCTTCCGCTCGTTCTCTCCATTCAGCACTCAGGTAACGTGTTGGTGGTGGTCCCTGACGAACAAGTTCCTGTAATTCCATCTTGATAATATTGGCTTCAGAATTGAGATGGTTGGACCACGATACGTAGCGGAAGCGTTTCTGTTCCGGAGCTGTGCCAATATCTTCGATTGGTACGATGCGATCGTCGAAACCGGGGGACAGCAGCACCGTGAACTGCTGTCTCTCTTCAGTGGTCGGCGGGCGGGTCAGCAGTTGCAGAAACAGACTGTCGACGAGCTCATCAACACCCTGTGGCTGCAACATCAGGTGAGTGAGGCCACTTTGGTCAGAAAGCCGAGTGAGCCAGACTCCAAGCGTGCCATTGGCCAGGACTCCCGGTTGAATCAGATTCGGCTGTTCTTCGCGATCCACGGTGGGTTCCGGTCTTGAGTTTCGCCAGCCAAACGCCTTCAGCACATCGGCCACTGCCTGAGCCCGCGGCAATGCCAGACTGGGGCGGTCTCGTTCGTTGGCCAGGCTTGTGAATTCCCACGATCGCTGGGGGCGTCCGAAGTTCAGAAAACGGCTGGCCGTCAGTGTTCCTTCGATATCCATCGTCAGTGGTTCAGTATTCATTTGCTGTCCGACTGCATGGAACGCGGAATCGACGATCTGTTCCGCCGTCATGCGGCGACGATACGGTCCCTCAAAACAGCGATTGCTGTCTGTTGGTGGATCGACTGCGGTTCGTTGATAGGCATCGCTGTTGAAGACGGTTCGTGAAAATTCCTTGACGTCATAATCCGATGCGATCAACAGGTCCGCCAATGCTGCCAGCAAACCGGGATCAGAAGGCGGACTGCCTTCCCAGTCGTCGACAGCATCCACCAGTCCGGCTCCCATGAAACGCTTCCACAGCCTGTTGGCGATGACTTCGGCAAACCGCCGTGACGCCGTGACCTGTGCGGCAAGCTGTTCGCGAGTATCGTCGGGCCGTGTGAGCAGTTCCTTATCAATCGGGGGAGCAAGTTGTTCGAACGGAAAATGCGCTGAGATCTGTTCACCGGGTTTCAGTGACACTACGATCAGCGATTGACGCGCCTGTTTTTCGAAGAACGCGGCCGGTACGGTGCTGGTTGCCGGTAGTTTCAGGACTTTTCTATCGAGCATGGCCGCCATCTGAAACAGATCTGCCTGTTTCCATGCATGATACGGGGCATCATGGCACCGGGCACATTTCATATTGACTCCAAGAAAGGCGGAACCAATCACGTGAGCCTTCGCCGCCATCGGTACGTCGTTCTGCGATGCCAGTGAGAATCCAGCCGTGCCGCCGTCCCAGGTGCTGCCACGCATCAACATCAGCTCCGTCGCGAAACGATCGAAGGGTTTGTTGTCGGTCAACGCCTCATGAATCCACCAGCGAAACGGTCCCGTATTGTTCAGCATCGGCTTCAACAGATTCGGGTTTTCGGCCAGTGCATCCTGCCAGTAACCCACCCAGTTATCTGCCCAGCGAGAATCGCTCAGCAGGCGATTAATCACCTGTTCGCGGCGGCGTCCTGAATTGTCGTGCCGAAACTCGTTCGCTTCGGACAGTGTGGGGGGGACTCCAACTGTGTCGATGAAGACCCGTCGCAGAAAAGTGTAATCGTCGATGGTGGATGACAGAGCGATCGGAGTAATCTGTGTTGCCGGCATTCCGGCCCCGTCCTCAATCCACTGTCGTACCTTACCAACTTCGTCTTTCGTCAGGCCGGCACCTTTGGGCGGCATGCGATAGTCGTCCTGGGCTGCACTAACCAGTTGCAGCAGATGGCTGTCTGCAGGATTGCCTGGGACTACAGCCGGTTCGCCGGACTCACCGCCACTCAGAAGTCGCTGGCGTTCGATTATCAGCAGACCACCCTGCTCCTTCTTTCCATGACACCGAATGCAATGAGCATCAAAAATCGGCTGGATATGGTTCTGAAAGAACGTGGTGTCTGATGTTTGTCGTTTCGTTTCGACTTTTCGATTGTGGGCCTGGACGCGTCGGGCGATCAACGAGTCTATGGAAGATTGTTCGTTTGTGGACAGCAGGGATTGCCGAGCGTGGGCGTGGCGTTTTTCCCAGTAGCCCGAATGGATCAGGTTTGCAGTCTGGCGCGTGTCGCGATCAAGGACGTCCAGCTGAGCAGACTGATGGTCCATAAAGGCCATCCAGCCGTCGTCCGTCAGCGGATATTCAGACACCTGCGACAGAATATGAAACATGCCGTTCGGTGGTGCGACGGCAACGCATGTTTCACCGAACTCGGCACGATAGCTGGGACCGCCGACAATGACTTCATACATTACGCTGTGTCTTTTCCCATCGCTGCTGAATGCCACGACCTGTTCACTGTCGCTCATCCAGTGGGGACGCATGCCGGGAAACGGTACCTCGGGCAATTCATCGACGACGTGATGAGCTCCGCCGCGATTCGGCTGAGCTGCAGTGGTCAGCACAGCTTTGCCATCAATCGTAAGCCGAGACATTCCACGCGACCGCGACAGCAATCTGTAATCGCCCGCTGTCAGGTCGAGCTCAGTCCATGCACGCACCAGAAGCGTAGTGCCCCAGTCTTCTCGAATGCCCCAGGTGTCGTATTTGTGCGGCAGTCGGATGAAGCCCAGTTCGTCCTGAATCCACTCGGTCAGCGGAACGTCTGTTTCGAGGGGGATCTCGCTGATGGAGTCGATGGAACCGAACAGCTGAACGACGACCCTTCCTGATGGAATGGACGGTGGCTTCAACTCGGGAGGCACCCACTTGAAACGGCTCGCCAGTTCAGCGTTCGGAACTTCGCGGCGGTGGATGCGCAGGTCGTCAATCGAGCCGTGAAAGGAATTGCCTTTATTGCCGCCCATCGTAGAGCCAATCCAGACATCATCATCGTCAACGACCGGCGGCTCAGTCGTTTCGCCCCCCATGTCCCAGTTTCCCTTGACCTCTTGACCGTCAATGAATCCGCGAATGCTTTTGGGGTCGCCGAACTGATAACTCACGGCGACATGGTGCCAGCGACCGCCGGGAGAGAAACCAGTCTTTGACGTCCAGCGGTGCCAGTCGCCGTTACCGCTTTCGGTCTTTCGGCTGTGGAACAGAAAGTTCACACAGGCGCGGCCTTTGTTTTTTCGAAGACGAAACGCCCAGTTCTGGTTGGTCGTTTTGGGCCCGGATGTCCCGGTGCGCCCTTTGCCGATGATATAGGCGTTGTCGTTCATTGACGTCACGCGGACCCATGCTTCAAACGTCACAGCATCGCCGTTGTCAAAATCGAATCGTCCGTCTGCGGTATCGTCCGGAATCTGCAACCACGACGGCGCCTCCAGCGTTAACGACCGATTCTGTTTTAAGAAGCCGGGATAACGAGGCTCTTCCAGACCTGCCGAATCTGATGTCGCTGCGCCGTGGACCTGTCCGGGAACTCCGTCTTCAAATGTCCATTGAATTATCGGATCCGGGTCGGCACCGGTTGCGCTGAGGCTCGACAAATTGAGCACGGCTAGACAGAAACAGAATCTGTTCATGGGAGCCCGATTGGTGGGGGGTGAGGTGGGCAGGGAGGTAACGTGTCACCGGAAATGATAGCGAGAAAACCGAGACGAGTGCACCGTGTTTCTCAGTTTACAACGCCGGTTCCGCAGCAATACATCCCGTTGCGATGAAATAGCCACAGTCGCGAGACTTTCGCTGGCGGTGGGGCGATACGGCCGGTGCTTCGTTCCGACAATTCGGCACCGGAAACGAACGTGCACTCAGGCACCGACGCCAGTCACAGGACCAGTCAGATGTGCTACGGAGAGGGAATGTTTGAGATGATCTCGTCAGCTGTGTGGAAACCGACGACTCCCCCCGCAGCCTTGCCCATTCGAAAGAACCGGATATCCGGGATCGCGCCCACCTGAAAATGGGCCGCCAATCCAGGTTCTGCGTCGACATCAACCGTTAACACGATGGCTTCCTCCTGAGCTCGTTGGGACACTTTTTCCATTTCAGGCTTCAACATCCGGCACGGAACACACCACGTTGCCCCAAAGTCCACGATGAGCGTTTTCCCAGATGCCGTGGCATCAGACAACGCTTCGTTGAAATCGACATTTTCATGTCTGACCGTGGATGAGTCATCCGCGGCCAGACGCACGGCCGATCCATTGATTCCCGGGACAGGATCCACTGTCGGGCGGTCTGCACACCCGACGCCCCCGGTGAGTGCCAACATGGCCAAAACGGCGGCCATGCAGGTCTGGTCAATTCTTCCGGGGTTGCTGTGGCACATCGCAGAAGGCCTCCTGGAAAGCGAGAAGTTCCGATTGTTGATGGGAAATACAGCGAATTGGGCAATGGACGTACTTGACACTTAGTACCTTACGTCGAATAAACTGTACAGGAGGGCGTTGTTCGTCTAACGTAACGTTTGACAGTAAGAGAGTGTGTGGCGATTCCGAACATTTCGTCCTTCCATCCAATAAGCGGCTGTTTTACGGTCGCTAATGAATCGCAAATCAGATCAGGAGCGTAAAATGGGTATTATGCTGACCGAGGCTGCAGCCGGCGAAATCAGGCGTGTTCTGGACGAGCAGAACCGTCCAGAGCTGAAGTATGTTCGAGTAGGCGTTGTTGGTGGCGGCTGCAGCGGATTCCAGTACGACTTCAATTTCACCAATGAGTACGACGAAGCCAAAGATGTCTTCGGTGAACAGCACGGTGTCGGGGTTGTGGTGGACAAAAAGAGCGATTTGTTCCTTGATGGAACAACAATCGATTTCTACACCGGGCTCGACAAACGCGGGTTTACGTTCAACAACCCGAATGCCGTGAAGAGCTGTGGCTGTGGCAGTAGCTTCTCTGCCTGAGGGACTGGGACGATCATCAGCTGATTATCGCCTCAACGTCTGTCCGGACGTTGAGGTTTTTTTGTTGCTTGACGACTGTTGGTCCGTCTGCCAAGGATGTGCACAAACACGCTTGCAAATTCTTCGTCTCCCTCAAAATACGGCGCCTGACAAATGCAGGATATGTTGAAACATCTTTGTTGCATCGTGGTTTCGACAGTCAGCAGCGCCTTCGGGCTGGCAGCAGAAACGCCGGGTCTGAACGCTGAGGTCAACCCCGATGGCATTACGGTCACTGAATCCGGACGGTCGCTTCTTCACTATCAGCTGAAGACGAAGTCTCAGGAAGGAGACTGGCCGCGTGCGAACTACATTCACCCGCTGCATGATCTGGACGGGAATGTCATTACCGAGGATTTTCCTCACGACCACGGACATCATCGGGGCATCTTCTGGGCATGGCATCAGGTTTGGGTCGGTGATCAGAAGGTCGGTGATTCCTGGGTCTGCAGGGAGTTTCTGTGGGACGTTCAGTCACAGGGGGTAGAACACTGTGCGGACGGCAGCCTCAGGCTGATCGCCAACGTGGAGTGGAAGTCATCTCAGCTAGCGGATGACACTGGAGAGATGATCCCCATCGTTGCCGAACGAACAGTGGTCACTGTTCATCCGGCTAATGACCAGTATCGCCTGCTGGACTTTGAGATCTCGCTGAAGGCGTTGCTTCAGAATGTCCGCATCGGTGGTTCCGAAGATGTGAAAGGCTACGGCGGATTTTCGCCGCGAATCAAGCTTTCGAAGGATCAGAAGTTCGTTGGCCACCACGGCGAAGTTGAACCGCAGAAAACAGCAGTTGAGGCCGGTTCGTGGATCGATATTTCAAACGGAAATCAGGGCGTCGCGATTCTGTCTCATCCATCCAATCCCGGATATCCTGAGCCGTGGATTCTGCGTGCCAAACGCAGCATGCAGAATGCACAATACCCCGGTGCAGAGCCGGTCGAATTGTCGATGACCACTCCCACCGTCCTGCGATACCGGCTGGTGCTCCACCGCGGTTCCGCTGAGCAGATAAATATTCCGGGGTTGTCCGCAGACTTCGCATCGAATGGTAAACGATAGTCCGGCGATGGACTTTGGCCCTGTCATCTTTTCTTCCGACGTCTGCTTCGAGCAGCTAGCGTCTTTCGCATCAGAAACCGTGTACTTATGTCATTCGACCTACTCGATCTGCTCACACAACAGGGGGCTCAGGTCTCCGCCACGACAGATGGTCGAACAATTTACAAGCACTTCGGAGACCCGGAGCAGGAAATCAAGGCATTGAATGAGTCCGCCGTGGTGTGCCCTCTGCCGGGCCACGTTTGCCTGCGGGTGACTGGAAACGATCGAGCAAGATTTCTACACAACTTCTGTACGAATAATGTCAATGATCTGAGTCCCGGCCAGTTCTGCGAAGCATTTTTCTGTGATGTGAAGGCAAAAATCCTCGCACTTGGATACGTGCTGGCCGGGGATGAATTTCACGAGATACAAATGTTGCCTGGTGACGGGGAAGCACTGCTCAAGCATCTTGATCGATACGTTATCACAGAAGATGTTGCGTTGACGTCCGTCACTGCCGGTCGCACGACCTTCGTTGTTGCCGGCCCGGCGACTACGGACGTTCTTAATGCCATGGCTGGTGCCAAAGTGCTGTCAGATTCCGGTTGCTGCCTGAACGATGACGTTGCCCTATTGCTCACGAAGTGGAATGATCTGCCGACGGCATTTGTTTCTGTGAACAACGACGCTGCGGTAGAAACCTGGAATCAACTCACGGCCGTGTCCACGGCATCGGGAGAGGTGGCCTTTCACCATCTGCGAATTCTGGAAGGATATCCGATCATTGGCACAGATCTGACGTCCAATTATCTGGCCCCCGAAGCCGATCGAAACAGCATCGCGATTTCGTATGCCAAGGGCTGCTATCTGGGGCAGGAGCCAATTGCCAGGCTTGATGCCATGGGCCACGTCAATCGTAAGCTCTTTAAAGGCTGGGCAACCATGGCTGACGATTCAGAATCTGATGATCAGTTGCCGATTGTAACGTCCCGGTCGATGGCGGCTGGCGACAGCTTTCCGGTGCTGCTGCCACTGCCAGTGAAACTGGTTGTGGAATCGACACCGTTGATCGCGAAAATCCACGCCGGACCAACTGTTCACATTGATCGACTTGTGTAGCTCGTTGCCGCCGTTTCGAGTCCGGCACGTCAAGGGACTACACGGTCGCGTTGGCTGGGGTCAGATACTTGTCCACGTCATTGCTGACGATGACTCCGTAGTTCACGGCTCCCAGCCAGCCGGACATGATGATGCCGACGGATCCGGCATGAAACAGACCACCGACCTGCTGAGGCAGGTCTTTGCTGACCTGGAGCCCCTCAAACTTGGTTCCGAATGAGGATCCGGCGAGATGGCGAGTGTAATGTTCGAAGGTGCGCGGCGTGGCAGCCTCAATGTGATCCAGTTTCTGCCGCACATCCGGAACGTACTGTTCCAGACAATCCAGTGTTGTTTCTTCCAGATCCTTCTTCGCCGCGAGATAATCTTCGTCTGACAGGTCGGCCCAGTCTTTGTAGTTGGCATTCGTCGAGGACACGATCATCCAGCGATCGCTGCCCGGTCGGGTGCGTGGATAGTAAAAACTGAAGGTCCGGCTGCTGACGTTCATGCTGAGCATGGCGTCGATGTCAAATCCACTGTGTTCTGAGTGGAACAACAGATCGCCGACATCTTCGTCAAAACCCTCGCCGGGCTTCAGGGCCATGTACACCTGACAGCTGCTGCTGTTCAGTCGTACAGCCTGAGTGGACTCGACAAACGACTTGTCAAAATGTTCTTCTCCGGTGAGTTTCAGAATGGTCGACTTCAGATTCGCGTTGGACATGACAGCCCGACATTTGATCCGGCGCCCATTGACAACAACGGCCTGTACCTGTCGATCACTGCTGACCTCGATTTTCTCCACCAGAGTACGAATTCGAATATCAACACCATTGCGTATCAGCTCTTCCTTCATTTTCGTCACCAGAGCGTCCGTGCCACCTTCGAACGTATAGACTCCCTTGTGCATGAAGTTGGAAAATACGATGCCGTAAGTTATGGCCGGGTCATCCAGAGTCGACCCGTTCGCGTAGGTAATCGGCTCCATCAACAGGCGCACCACGTCATCGCGGCTCGGAAAGAATTCTTCAAACAGCTGGCGTATGGTCGTCGCCTGGTCGTCAAAAAAATTCATGCTCCGCGCTTTGTCAAAGAACGCGGTAATGGTTTCCGGGGCGATACCGAAGTCGTCGGTCAGAATGCGGGTGAAATCGACGCGATCGAAGGTCGTTCGGACAGAGAATTGAGGGTTCTCAAAGCGAATTCCCTTCAGCTGAACGATGGAATCCGCAATTTCCTGTGTCCAGTACTTGCGGCAGCTTTTGATCATCCCCATCGGAAACCCGTGCAGGGAAATGTCGAAGATGTGTCCGCCTCGGCGCTTGAACCAGGTGGCCATTCCGCCCAGTTGGTAATGGTGCTCCAGCAGCAGCACTGAATATCCCTGGCGAGCCAGGATGTTTGCCGACGTCAAGCCGCCCAGACCACTGCCGATGACAACAACGTCGTATTCGTCGCGGGCGTTTTTGAGGAAATCTTTGGGCATGAGAACGGGAACGGAGTGGGAGAGTTGGCGGTGATTCCGCCGTCTTCCCCGGCCACGGAGATGATGAGTTGGCAGAAGGTCGGGCAGATTACCAGAAAAAACGCAACGACTTCAAACCGCTGCCTGGATTAGTTGGCAGACTCTGTGGTTTTCGACGTTCGTCACCGGATTGATGGGAGAAAAACACTTCCGGACTATGCCAGAATCTTCTCTACCACGTTGCCGGCAACGTCGGTCAGACGGAAGTCGCGACCCTGAAAGCGATACGTCAGCTGTTCGTGATCAATACCCATCAGTCGCAGCATGGTGGCGTGCAGGTCGTTGACGTGAACCTTGTTATCTACGGCCGCATACCCAAGTTCGTCCGTGGCTCCGTGACGAATGCCGCCTTTGACGCCACCTCCGGCCATCCACGTCGAAAAACCTTTGATGTGGTGGTCTCGACCGGAACCCTGGGCCATCGGCGTACGACCGAATTCGCCGCCCCAGATCACCAGTGTCTCGTCCAGCATGTCACGCTGCTTCAAATCCTTCAGTAATGCGGCGGTTCCCTGGTCCACTAGTTTTGCCGTGCCAGCTGACGCTTTCTTGATCCCGCCATGGTGATCCCAGCCACGGTGATATAACTGAATGAACCGCACCCCTCGTTCAGCCAGTCGGCGAGCCAGCAGGCAGTTCGACGCATAGCTGCCGTCGCCGCCCTGAGTTCCGTACATTTCCAGAATGTGTTTCGGTTCACCCGAAACATCCATCAATTCCGGCACCGAGGTCTGCATCCTGAAGGCCAGTTCATACTGAGCAATCCGGGTGGTAACTTCCGGGTCCTGAAACGTTTCATTGCCAATGCGATTGAGTGATTGCACTGCATCGATGACGTCGCGTTGTTGCCTCAAATTTACTCCGTTCGGACTCTTTACGTACAGCACAGGATCGCCGGTCGATCGAAACTCCACGCCCTGGAAACGACTTGGCAGAAATCCGCTGTGCCACTGTCGCGCTGCGATTGGCTGAGACTGTCCGCCTCCTACGGACGTCATCACCACGTACCCGGGAAGGTTCTCGGAAGCACTTCCCAGACCGTACAGCATCCACGATCCCATTGAGGGGCGTCCTGGAATACTGGTCCCGGTGTTCATCAGGGTATGTGCGGGATCGTGATTGATTTGATGGGTGTGCATGGAGTTGATGATGCACAGATCGTCTGCCATGGAACCAATGTGAGGCAGAATGCTGCTGACAGCCAGTCCCGACTGCCCGTGCTTCACGAATTTATGCTGGGGAGCCAGGCACTTCAACTTATCCCGCTGTCCCTGCAACTGAGCGATCGGCTGCCCTTCGGTAAACGATTTTGGCATTGGCTTGCCGTCCAGCGCTGCCAGTTTTTCCTTGTAGTCCAGCGTCTCAAGGTGAGATGCACCGCCCGCCATGCACAGATGGATCACTCGCTTGCACTTCTGAGGAAAGTGCAGCGGCTTCACAACGCCTTCCCATTTGGGCCCGATGTCGCCGTCGCCTTCCGTCGCTCTCAGCAGATCAGGGGCCATGATCGAACTCAGAGCAAGAGTACCGATGCCGCTGGAGGTTCGACTCAGAAAGCTGCGACGAGATTGCTCAAGCCGAACTGTGTCCAGAATATTCATGAAATAACTCGCTCGCTGCATTACACGGGCTGACATCGACTCTGTTGTCGCCTCTCAGAGACCATCTATATTTAACACAGTAGGCACCACGATTGTCCAGGCAATGTTGGCTCCTCGACGAGCGGCAGAGCAAATGCGTGGTTCTTCCCGGGATCTGCCATTACCAGTTCCGACTGCGATAGCACGATGCCGTGCGCCGACGCATTGCGGTCCTTCCCAGAGTATGACGATCCCTCCGGTCCGAAGACTCGGCACAATTGGCGCATGCGTCGTGTGTTATACCAGCAGAATACTGCACTCAACAGGCCTGCTGTTCGGCGGAATCTGCCACGTCGGGGAAAGTTTCGGCGGCAAACGTTCGAATTAGTCCTTCGTAAGGAAGTTCCCCCACCCGGGGGTAATTGTTGTCCCTGCGATGGTTTTTATGAGAAGGACGTCTCTGTCATGCGGTTGATTCAATTTGGATTATTGTGTTTGTTCGTCATAGCTGGTCTCACCGGGTGTTCCACTTCCAGATCGGCGGTTCGAACGGCTGATAGTGGTGATGTTGGTAAACCTGTCGCTGCAACTGCACAGAATCTGGAACGCTGGGCTCCACCGCCAGTGCCGCCCGCGCTGTAGTCTTGAACGCGATCGCTGCTGTGGGCGACGCGCGGTATTCCGACACCGCAAACACAGCTGGCCAGCAAGCTCATTCACCCGCAGGAGTGAGGGAAACGAACGGTTGTCGTGGCTGATGCGGCATTGGCGGCAGAATGGCCGGAACCGCAGACACCGACCAAACGGTTGAGTGTGCAAACTCCCGGACGCGGGAGTCGACGTTTCATGCCAGAACTCGACCGTCGCTTAATATCAGGACCGAACCCCGTGTCCGGCGGTTGTCTTCGCCGTCCGGAATTATTGACGCCCGCTGTCGCTCGGGACGAGGTCATCGGCAGCGTTCGGACGAATCAATTCGAAGTACTTTCGAATGGTTCGGCGATGTCCGAGCGGAATGGGCTCGGACTCCAGAACGGCCTCAGACATTTTCTGGTATTTGGCGAAGGCTTTTCGCGCCTGACGCTGAGCCTGTTCCTGAGCCTCCGGAGACGTGGTCGTTTCGAAATCGGAATCCCCTTCTGCGCCCAGCTCCCCCGTCAGGCTGGCCATTTGCCGCTGACTTTCCAGTTTCGTTTTTTCGCCGTTGATGTTGCCGGCAGATTTCGCGCCCGCCTTCTTGCTGGCACTCGTACTTGTCTTGTCTGACTTTCCCTTTGCAAGATTCAATCCCTCGCCATCTCCCTGGCCTTCTCCGTTGCTGTTGGCATTCGCAGAGCACAGTTTCTTGCTTGCACCCAGTTTGTCACATTTGCTGCTTAGCATGTTGCGGAGATTTTTTGCCAGGTTGTGACGCTTGATGTCCTGTGCCAGGCTCTTGCTGATTTCACGGGTACTCTCGCTGTCGTCGGTCTTCACTGCTTCTGACAGTTCTAAAAGCTTTTCACCTAATTTGTTCAGGCCACGCTTCTTTGCTGACGCCGCAGTCTCGGACAGTTTTTCGCTAGTTGGACGAGACTCACGACGATCCATGTTTTCGGGGCTGATGTTTTCCAGTTCTTCCGCTGCCTTTTCCAGGGCTTCCTTCTTCAGAGCCTCTGCAACGGACTTAAAGGCCTGCGCTCCGGAAATGGCCTCGCCAAGGGCACTCAATTGAGCATCCATGTCTGCAACGTTCATTTGAGCCATCATTTCCTGCATCTTCTGCTGCATCTCGGAAATGGTTTCGAGAGACTCGCGGACATCCGTGTCAGGCGTTTCCAGTTGTTCAAGATCCTTTCTGAGCCGCAGGACGAGATTCTTCAGTTGTTCAATACCCGATTCCTGCGCCAACTGCTCCATCTCATCAAGCTCAGACTGTATTTGCTGAGCCGCCTGTCGAATGCCTTCTGGGCGAGAAGTATGGGCTTGAATTGGGCCACTAATCGGGAACAGCATCAGTGTGGAAGCGAACACGACGGATAACAGAGCCAATCCGGATTGACGAGGAACGCCAATTGGAACGACTTCTCTGGGATTAACCGTGCCCAGATAACTGGCGGCGTCCTGCAGCTGAAGTTCCTGCAGCGGAGTCGTCCTCTCCTGATGTGTGAATTCGAGCGCAGTCACTGTGCGGTCTTTCAACCGATAGTGGTTGTCGACGGCCGCGGCCGCCTCATGCCACGACCGCTTCAGGACAAAACCCAACACTGCTGCGCCTGCGGTACAAACAATAAATGCGCCCACGAGGTAAGATGCCGCTACGGAAACACCGGATGTGGCTCGAGCAAGTGCCAGTAACACACAGAAGACACCACCGACGACCGCACCCGTGCTGAGAAACGCGACTACTGACTGAGTGCGAAGTCGACTTCGGACCGGCGTCAGGAAGGTGAGAATCTCAGATTTCATGAACGTCACCTTAGGGAGGGGGAGGCTCAGATCAATACATCGGAATCTGGTAGCTTCGTCGGGAAGGCGGGGCGGCGAGCGGAAATCTTGTCCCTCGGGATTTCTCTGTTTAACCGGAAGTTCGGCAGATCTGCACCCAACAGATTTCATCGTCTCGCAGGACCGGCGGAGTGGAATCCTACTCTGGGCCACCAGGTGTCGTCAATTTGAAACGAAGAATCAGCAGGTTTCCCATCCGTTTTGTTCCCCGGGGACATCAGAATCTGTTTGCAAGCACGTTGAAATGATGCCGTTTTGATGTGCAAGGCACTGACTCTCGCGGAATGGACAGTTCAGCAACGGCTGAACAGTGGATGTTCAGAACGCGGCGCAATGTTCTGCTCTGTATGCGGTCGTTGTCGTCGTGAAACGGTTGTTCTGCCAAGCGTGCCGAGATCGAATCGGTTCGCATGCGTTTTGTATTTTTGACGACGCTGGCTGTTGTCGACCACGGCGAACCGCACCAGAATCGGCCCTATGAGAATCAATGTTCGCAGTGTCGACTTCTATCGTCTGCCGATGACGACGCGATTTCCATTTTGCTACGGCATTGCCAGCATGACGGCGTTGCCGCATCTGTTCGTGCGGGTCGTGCTTGATGTCGATGGGAAAGAATCGGTAGGCATGAGCGCCGACGGGCTGCCGCCGAAGTGGTTCACGAAGAACCCCGACACTACGTTCGAAGAAGACCTTCCCGACATGCTGCGTGTGATTCGTTATGCAGCTGATGCGGCCATCGATATGGGCCACAGTGACACCTTCTTTAATTGGTGGTACCGTCTTTATGAAAGACAGCAACAGTGGGCGGCAACTGAAAATATTCCGCCTCTACTGTCCAGCTTCGGGGCCAGCCTGCTGGAACGCGCCGTACTGGACGCATTCTGTCGTGCCGTTGAACAACCCTTCCACAAGGTTCTGAATCGCAATCTGCTTGGTGTGGACGCCGGACGACTTCGCAAGAATATTGCCGGCGTCAATCCGGCAGACGTTCTGGCTGTAGTGCCGAGCGATGAACTTATTGCGCGACACACCATAGGACTGGCTGACCCTCTGACGGATGCTGAGATCAGCCCTCAGGATCGAATAGACGATGGTCTGCCGCATTCGCTGGAAACGATTATTCGCCGCTACGGAATAACACATTTCAAGATCAAGTTGACCGGTAACCTGGAACACGACACAAATCGTCTGCGTCAACTTGCAGACATCATAGGTCAGCAGGTGGGAGAGAAAGCTCGGTTTACGCTCGACGGGAATGAGAACCTTCTCCGCATCGAAGACTTTCAGGATCATTGGAACACGTATCAGGCAGATCCGGTATTGAGCACGTTTTTCTCAGCGTCATTGTTATTTGTGGAACAGCCGATTCATCGCGACTTCGCGCTTAGTCAGAAAATGCGTCTGGACGACGGCTGGACCAATCCCCCATCGATGATCATTGATGAATCCGATGCTGATCTCTCCAGTTTTCCCACAGCGATGTCGTGCGGATACGCCGGCACCAGTCATAAGAATTGCAAGGGAGTCATCAAGGGGATTCTGAATGCCACGGACATATACCACCGTCAACGACACCAGCAGGCGACACTGCTCTCTGCCGAAGATCTGGCGAATGTTGGTCCGGTCGCTCTGCTGCAGGATCTGGCAGTGACGGCATGTCTGGGAGTCGGTCACGTTGAACGCAACGGGCATCATTACTTCTGCGGCTTGAATATGCTGCCCCGATCAGAGCAGGAAAAGGCGTTGCGCAATCATCCGGATCTGTACGAAGTGGCTGAAGCCGGTTTTCCGACCTTGAAAATCAGAAACGGAAGGATTCAGCTCGGCAGTGTAAATGCCGCGCCCTTCGGGGTTACAGAACATCCCGACGTTGGCCTGTTCGAGCCCTGGAGTTTCTGACCAGGTCAAT
This sequence comes from Fuerstiella sp., assembly GCA_029247265.1. Lineage (GTDB taxonomy): Bacteria > Planctomycetota > Planctomycetia > Planctomycetales > Planctomycetaceae > Fuerstiella. Next base: position 5,550 of record JAQWLN010000260.1, on the reverse strand, counting down.
CAGGACCAATGATCGCCCGCTGTATGCTGACCGAATTCAGTTCTGGCCATTGATGTCGCGTATTCATATTCAGCGCAACAAACAGGGGTTTCAGGAGGCCGATGATTAATCGCCCTGCTGATCAGGAAGGTTTTCCCGTTTGCGCAGAACCAACGGAAACGGTTGACCTAAAGGTCCACAACCCGGGTGCGTCTGGGGAAACCGTCTCCGCGCGATGCCACGGTTTGCTCTTTTACTCTGAAACGGTATCTTTAAATGAGGCGGTTTGCGATGTTTGCGATGTTACGTGAGTTTTGGGCTGCTGTGGTTAGCAAAGGTTACCGTATGTTTTCGGCATGTCTCACACGAAGTGTCTTGTTGTTCGCGTCTGCGATATCGTTTCTTCTTCTCCCCCCGAATGTCAGCGTGGGGCAGGTTCTTGTCAATCGAAAGAATTCTGCTCCTGATGCCTTTCGACAACTCGACGAAGTTCTGCCGACTGCGAATTCCTACAGAACGGCGTCGGGGGCACCGGGGCACAAATACTGGCAGCAGAAAGTTGATTACGACATTGATGTCGAGCTGCATGATGACACGCAGCGGATCACGGGAACGGAGGTGATTTCATACGTCAACAACTCGCCCGATACTCTGAGGTATCTCTGGCTGCAGCTGGACGCTAATCGTTTCCATCCCAATTCTGCCGCACGCCGTCATAAATCGGCTCCGTCGTTAAGTAATCGGGTCGACTTCAAGCAACTTGACAAGCTGCTGAAGGCGGACAAGTTCCCCGGCGGCACAAAAATCAAATCGGTCACTGACGCCAGCAACAACCGAAAGCTGAATCATCGAATCGTCGGCAGCAACATGCGAGTGGACCTGCCTAAGCCGCTTGTCTCCGGCGAGAAGATCGGTTTCAAAGTTCGATGGGAATACAACATTCCGGACGTAACGATCATCGGCTCACGCGGCGGCTTCGAACATTTCGAAAAGGACGGGAACAATATCTACGAGATGGCTCAGTGGTTTCCTCGGCTCTGTGCCTATTCGGATGCGGCCGGCTGGCAGCACAAGGAGTTTCTTGGTCGGGGTGAGTTTGCTCTGGAGTTTGGTGACTACGTCGTACGTCTGACGGTTCCATCAGATCACATTGTGGCGTCAACAGGAGAGTTGCAGAATCCGGCGGATGTTCTTTCGAGCGATCAACGCAGTCGTCTGAAGAAAGCTCGTGCTGCTGAGGAACCAGTATTTATCGTGACGCCTGAGGAGGCGTTGGAGAACCAGAAAGCTGAGGCCAAGGATAAGAAGACTTGGATCTATAAGGCTCAGAACGTACGGGACTTCGCGTTTGCGAGCTCACGGAAATTTATTTGGGATGCAGTAGGACACAACAGCGGTGGCAACGAGGTCATGGCCATGTCGTATTTCCCGAACGAAGCTGAACCGCTGTGGAGCAAATACTCAACCCATTCCATCGTCCATACGCTGGACATTTATTCAAAGTACACATTCCATTATCCGTATCCGGTCGCCATATCGGTGAACGGTCCCGTCTATGGAATGGAGTACCCCATGATCTGTTTCAACGGGCCCCGACCGGAAGCTGACGGCACTTATTCCAAACGCACGAAGTACGCATTGATATCTGTCATCATTCACGAAGTTGGTCACAATTATTTTCCGATGATCGTGAACAGCGACGAGCGGCAATGGACATGGATGGACGAGGGATTGAATACATTCCTGCAGTACCTTGCCGAGGTCGAATGGGAGGATAAGTATCCCAGTCGTCGCGGTGAACCTGCCAAAATCACGTCCTATATGCGGAGCACCAATCAGGTGCCGATCATGACGAATTCGGAATCACTGCTGCAATTTGGCCCCAACGGCTACTCAAAACCCGCAACCGCTCTGAACATTCTTCGGGAAACGGTTCTCGGTCGCGACGTGTTTGATTTCGCATTCAAAGAGTACGCTCGACGGTGGATGTTCAAGCGTCCGTATCCGGCCGATCTCTTTCGTTCCCTGGAAGATGCTTCCGGTGTGGATCTCGACTGGTTCTGGCGTGGATGGTTCTACAGCACAGACCATGTTGACATCGCTGTGACTGATGTTCGGCACTATCAGATTGACAACGGTGATCCGGCCGCGAACAGCAGGATTAAGCGGGAGGAACGAAACGATGAGCCGGAGACGCTGTCACAGAAACGCAACAAATCGCTGCCGAAACGGGCGGATAAATTTCCTGAGTTGAAGGACTTCTACAACAGCTATGACGACCTGGCCATTACAGATGCAGAGAAGAAGAAGTTCCAGAAGTACCTTAAAGAACTGAAGCCGGATCAGCGTCGTCTGCTGGGTCTGAAGACGCATTTCTACATCGTCGACTTTGAAAACAAGGGCGGACTGGTGATGCCCGTGATTATTGAATTAACGCACAGTGATAAGACAAGTCGCGAGATACGCCTGCCGGCCGAGGTGTGGGTGAAGAACGCGTTGAAAACGTCTCGTCTGATCATGTCAAAGAAGGCCATCGTTTCGATCGAGTTGGATCCCCACCTGGAAACGGCCGATGTCGACACTTCTAACAATCACTTTCCACCGCAGATCAGCAAGAGTCGATTCAAGCTGTACAAGGAAGGCAAGACGAAGAACGAAATGCAGAAGGCGGGGCTCGGCACGAAAACGGATGACAGCAAGGCAGATGCCGCAAAGGACGATGAGCAGAAGGATGTGAAGAACGCAAAGGCAAAGGAAAAGAAGTGATGACGATGTTCACCCGACTGTCCGTCTTTGCACTGTTGCTGCTGGCGATTCCTGCTGCTAAAGCTCATTCTTCACACACTTCAATCACCGAAGTTGAATGGAACGATGACTCGCAGCGATTTGAGGTCGCGATGAAGGTGCGGATTGCGGACCTGCAGGATGCTATTTCCGTCAGGCAGGGAAAGCGAATTCGTGTCGAATCGGAAGGGGCCAAAAATTCGATTCTGGAGTACCTGACCGAAAAGTTTTCGGTGACTTTCGCTGAAGCCGATGAGTGTCGGTTGCGCTGGGTTGGACTGGAGCTGGAGCTGCACGACGTCTGGTTGTACGTTGAGGCAGAGCCGTTGCGTGAGCATCCGAGCGTGGCTGCTCAATCTGCAGCGCCCCCAAAGTTGGAGACGTGGGACGAGTTGTTTGTTGTCCCCGATCAGCGAAAAAGTGGATTCGAGACGACCGGCCGTAGTGGTGATCGACGCGTCAGAATTCGTGACGCCGTTCTTTGTGACGTCCAGCCTGATCAGACAAATCTGGTGACGATTCGGGTTGGGGGCGTGACTCAGTCTCTGGTCTTTGAGCACGAACACGATTCGGCAACAACAAATTCGGCGCATGCCCGCTCGAAGAACAAGGCACAAAGGTAGTCACGGCGTTCAAAAACACAGAGGTCCAGTCACACGTTTTCACGGTTTTGGTGATGCCATTGACTTGCTCAGAGCTTCTGTGGGAACCTACCACCAGTCTTGGCGGTGCTTTTGCACGGGCTGATGTTTCGTCAGCCGGGATACCATGTGTGTCCGGAAAGTTTTCGGCAACGATCTACGATCGTTGGGCAGGACCGGCGAGGCTTCGGCCTCGCCTTTTTTTCTTATGTGGCCGTTGAATCGTCAAAGTGTGAACTGCCGTTCTGATACGGCTTGTGCGCAATTGGTACCGGGCCTGCAGAAACGAGCAGGCTGGTGCTGTTCAACCTGAAAAATCGTGAAGTGACATGTTTTCGGTCCCTGTTCTCACCGGTCTGGCGATTGCTGCGGCCGCCGCTGCATTCATCGGTCTGATGACCGCGATGTGCCGTCGCACAGGTGATCCAGGATTGCCGCCTTCAGATATGCCGGGGCAGGTGGATTCGCCCGGTCCCGTGCAGAACGATCTTAGTGAGCTCGGCAAACGTCTGGGCGTTTCCAAAGATGTACTTGAACGTTTTGAAACCGGATACCGAATCGCTGAGATTCCCAAGGCACGTGGCGGTGTACGTCGCCTGGAAATTCCCGACGACGAAACAATGAAGCTGCAGCGGACGATTCTGCGGCGCCTGCTGGCGGCGCTTGATATTCACCCATTTGCGTGCGGGTTCGAACCGGGCACGTCGATTGTTGACGCAGCGACTCCCCATGAAGGTCGATTGGTTGTTGTCAAAATGGACATCCGGCAGTTTTTCGAATCAACAACGGAAGATCGAATTCTGGCGTATTTTCAGGGCATCGGCTGGGATGTATCAACCTCTGAAACTCTGGTCCGCCTGACAACATATGACGGTCACCTTCCGCAAGGTGCTCCGACAAGTCCGAAGATCAGTAACCTGGTGAACGCACCGCTGGACGAAGCCCTCATGCGACTGGCTCGCAGACACAACGGTGCCTATTCGCGGTATGCTGATGATATTACGATGTCCTTTGATATTCGAAAGGGGCGAGTTGTCCGCGGGCTGACACAGGTGGTTCGCAGAATTCTGAAAAGCTACGGCTACACAATGCACGGCGGCAAGAAGCTGAAGATCCTCCGCCGGAATCAGCGGCAGCAGGTTCTGGGGCTGGTGGTCAACGAAAAAACCGCATTGCCCCGAAAAACCCGACGATGGCTGAGAGCCGTGCGTCATCACGCCAGCGTGGGAAAACCTACGTCTCTGACCATGCCGCAGCTTGAAGGTTGGGAATCGCTGTTGAAAATGGTGGAAACTCAGCGCGACGAATAACGTGTCCGACAGCTATTGCCGGTGCGCCCTGATCATTTGTCGCCTGATGCAGCGACCCTTCGCACAGGGCTGACGGTTCTGTGGTCAACAGATGCGGGCATAGACAGAAGGGGTGGTTGGGGCAGTATTCTCGCCGGGCATTGGAGTGGTCTGAGTCCCGCGCAAACCGCGCGCATAGAAAACGACCCTAAGTCACGTCGCACGTTACTCAGGGCCGCCAATTGCTTCTCAAACAGATCTGGTGATTGAATTTGAGACGGTGGCTGCCTGCAGGACAGCTCGCCAGCCGTCAGCAGGCGGCACCACCTCGATTAGGACTACAGTTGTCATTCACCAGACACCTCCTTTCTAAGGAATAAAGTTCCCCTTCGCGGCAAACTGTAGATGGTTTACTGCTCCGGGCGACCAGATGCTGGAATGCGTTTTTCCAACACAGAGGGGCACGTATTCTCAATAATTCGCCAATCGCGACAAGTAGAAAAAGCGGAACATTTTGCCGCATGCTCAGGGCTTTGCTGTTCCTCCGTCACAGCCTGACCCACCGCTCCAGCGTCAGACGCATATTGACAAGCTGTTCTCTGACCTGGTACGTCTTCGCGACTTCGCAGTACGTCCCTGTGAAAGCTGTCACCGCGGTTTCCCGGTTCAGTATCGGGTCATCGCTATGCGATCGCAAATTGAGTGACGTTCGGCACGCCATCACATTTCCGATTGTGCCACGAAGGGTTGTCCTGGCCAGATGTCGCCGAAGGGGCGTGGAATGCCCCCGTTTTTGATACAGGTGTTATGAGAGTACGGGTTGGGTAACAGGGGTAGTGTCGCTGTGCTGATGGAGC
>JAQWLN010000247.1 GCA_029247265.1 Fuerstiella sp. | reverse complement strand
TCTTCAGCGCGTTTCGCAACGCGACCATCAGTTGCCTCAGGTCGCTCGGATACACCAATATCGCAGCAGCACTCAGAGAAAACGCCCTCAAAGTCAACGACCTTCTACCCAAACTGGGCATCTTGTAAGAGAGGCTTGCCTTGGCGTCCGCTGCGGGCGACTGGAGAATCTTCTCGCTTTCAGCAAGAATCAACGGTTGGCGGCTCACCCGCGCAGCCCATGATGCAACCCGGAGACTACTTCAATGCCGTTCCGACTTCTGGCAGTGCTGATGATGGCGACATTCTGTGCCCACGCTTCCGCAGGAAACTGGCCGGCGTGGCGCGGGCCGGACGCGACTGGGATTAGTTCGGACACCGGCTTGGCCGTGCACTGGGGCGCGACGAAGAATATTCGCTGGAAGGTGCCGCTTGCGGAACCCTGCAATTCAACGCCGATTGTCTGGGGCAATCAGGTGTTTATGACTCAGGGGTTGGACGGCGGAAAACGGCGGGCGCTGATGGCGCTGAATCGCCTGACCGGCGAAGTACTTTGGCAGCAGGAAGTGCAGTGCTCCGTCGAAGAAACGACCCATCGGCAAAACCCTTCGTGCAGCGCGTCGCCGGTGACTGACGGGAACGTCGTGTATGCGAATTTTACCTCTGGCGGCGTCCTCGCGTGTCGTCTTGACGGAAAACCACTCTGGCGTCGTGATCTGGGTGCGGTACTCAGCCGCTGGGGCAACGGTGGCAGTCCGGTCATTCATGGCAATCTGCTGATTGTTTTCCACGGGCCGGGGCAGCCTTCGATTCTTTATGGGCTGGACCGCCGCACGGGGAAAACGGTCTGGACGTCACAGGAAATGGCAATCAACAGTCGCGTGTTTGGATCATGGAGCACGCCGGTGATTGTTAAAGTCGGAAGTCGACAGGAGATGATCATGCCGTTGCCCGGTGGTGAAATTGGCGGTCCTGGCTGGTTTAAAGGATACGATCCGGCCAGCGGAAAAACGCTTTGGCAGGTGGATGGGCTTGGTAACGAGGTCTATGCGATGCCCATCGTCGGAGACGGTGGCCGAATTGTTGTCGGAGTCTCGGGGCACAACGGTCCCACGATGGCGGTCCGTCCTGGCGGAAACGGAAACGCGACGAAAACTCATCGACTGTGGACAACAGACAGCAGGAATCCGCAACGCGTTGGCAGCGGCATCATTCATAATGGACATCTGTTTCTGGCTGACGCTAACGGCGTGCTGCAGTGCCTGCAGGCCGACAGCGGTGAACTCATTTATCGCGAACGGCTGGCGGGCAACCTGTGGGGATCTGTTCTGCTGGCCGACGGACGGTTGTATGTCAGTAATCTGGAAGGTGACACGTTCGTGGTGAAGGCGGCTGCAGAATTTGAATTGATTGCAAAGAACAGTGTCGGTGAACCGACATATGCGGCGCTGGCGGCGGCCCATGGTGATCTGTTTCTTCGTACTCACCAACACCTCTATTGCATCGGTGGCGGAAACTGACACAGGATTGACAGGTGCCACTGCGTGTCATCCGGTGAGCAGCTCTGAACGCCCGCGTCCGTCGAACATGCGGGCTTACAACATTGTTCTGTCGGCTTCTCCTGGACGCAGGTCCTGGTTATTCTGGCCGTCAATCGGACCCTTTCAGGAGCAGATAATGCGGACTTCACTACGTCATGCGATTTTGGCAGTTGGCCTGGCGGCCATTTTCTTCACACTTCAGGTACGCATTCCTGCGGAAGATACTGACAGTGCTGAAGAGAGTTTTTCTGTCGTACTGCTGCCTGACACGCAGAACTACTCAGAAAAGTACGCGGATACCTATGCTGCCCAGACACTGTGGGTGCGACAGCAGGCCAAAGCAGACAATATTAAGTTCGTCGTTCATCTGGGCGATATCGTGCAGACATCCACGCAGGAACCTGAATGGGAAAATGCGGACAGAGCGATGCGACTTCTTGATGGTGTTGTGCCTTACAGCATAGCCCCGGGGAATCATGACATGGTTGTTAAGACACGCGACACGACGTTGTACAACCAGTACTACTCGCCGGAACGTTTTGCGGACCAGCCGTGGTACGGAGGGCACATGGGCGACACTAATGACAATAACTTCTGCTTCTTTGAGGCGAGCGACATGAAGTTCATGATCATCAACCTGGAATTTGCTCCTCGTGACGAAACGCTGGAATGGGCCGCAACTGTAATACAGCAGTATCCCGATCATCGTGTGATCGTCGCGACTCACTGTTATATGCGACCCGATAAACGTGATACCGGATGTGCCACGTCGTACAAGATCGCCGGCAACAGTGGTGAACAGATCTGGCAGAAACTGGTTCGCAGGCAGCCGAACATTTTTCTTGTTGTCAGTGGACACGTGCTGGGAGTGGGACTTCAGACAAGTATTAACGACGCCGGCGGTAAGGTTCTGGAAATGCTCACCGACTACCAGGGGCTTCCAAACGGAGGCGACGGCTGGCTTCGTTCACTGCAGTTTGTTCCCGCCGAAAACAAGATCCACGTAAAAACGTATTCGCCCGTGTTGAACAAACATAACGGAGACGCGAAGGAAACGTTCTCGCTGGACTACGAAATGACCACTGCTGAATCGAAGGCCGATTGACCACGTGCTGCCCCCGGTAGACTCATTCCTGTTCGTGGAGATTCGGTCTTACCGATCTCAATGAGACTAGGTCACATTGTCCTCAGATGCAGAGCGAAGGCCCCGTTAGAATGATCCGCAAATCGACACGCTGGCTGCCGGCGTTGGCCATTTCTGTGGTGCTGGTGTCACACGCACAGGCACAAAACGTCCCACTTCGGAATCTGCTCGACAAGCTGCTGGCCGACGGTGAGATTGTTGCGGCTCAGGCGGTCGTGGGGCGTGGCGATGAATTCCGGTTGAACTGCGCCATCGGTGCGACTATGCCGGGGGCACGCAGTCCGTGGATGGCGACACAATGTTTTGCATCGGTTCGTGCTCCAAGCCGTTTGCATCAGCAGTCGTGATGAGCCTTGTTGAGGACGGCACACTGAGTCTCACCGCGCCCATCGACACGTACATGCCTGAATTCGGGGCGTTGAAGATTGACGGTCAGGGGGCGTCACGTGCACCGACCTTGACGGAGGTGCTTAGTCACCGAGCAGGTTTCTATTCACAAAAGAGAAAGATGACGCCGCAGCAGTCGAGTTATATCCGTAATTTTCGACTGACTCTGAAAGCGGCTGTCGACGGCATCGCTGCACAGCCGCTGTTGGCAGAGCCTGGCACAGAATACGCGTACAGTGGTGCCCGGTACTGTGTGGCCGGCCGGGTAGCAGAGGTGGCTTCTGAGAAGTCTTTCGAGCAGTTACTTCAGGCACGACTGGCGGGGCCATTGAAGTTGCGGCGCACGACCTTCTTCCCGGACAGCGGTGAGGCAAACATCGCGGCCGGCGGGACACTGATGAACGGGAATGGGAGGCCGAACGCCGCGACTCCTCACCTGACGAAGTCTGAGCTTCGGCTGCCTTTGATTGGTGGTTCGCTGTATTCCACGGCTCAGGATACGGCCCGGTTCGCGATGGCGGTGGCTGCTCACGGGCGGCTTGATTCGGTACGAATAATGAAGCCCGGCACCTGGCAGAAGTGGACCTCCAGGCCCTACAGCGATGGCGGGTATGGATACGGCTGGGGGCTGTTAGTACGCAACAGAAAGATAGTCCAGGTCAGTCACACTGGTGCTTTAGCCGCCTCACGCAGCAGCCTGGTAGTGAATCTTGAAGACGGCACGTTTGGCGTTGTGCACTACACGGTCGTGATGGGGCGTCCGGGGGGCAGGAGTGCCGAACCAGGCGGGCAGATCAATAAAGCACTTGGCGTGGCGATCAGACAGCTGGCTCAACGCTGACACACGGCGGCGAATGACTGCGTCTGGATGAGAAAAGGAGGTGTAGCGGCACCTGCCCTGCCTCTTCTGATATTTGCCTGTTGCGATTGGAAACAAACTTATGGTTGAGAGCTTTGACAAGGCATTAAATGTCCTTTGATGCACTTCAAATTCGCCGAATGACACAGGACGATGTCTCGATCGCTGTCGATTGGGCTCGACAGGAGGGCTGGAATGGGCTATTCGCTCCGTTTCGTCCGGCTTGTGGATCATTGTGGACGTGTCGCGCAGCATATTGAAGCTGCTGCCACACGAAGGGCAGTCGATGTCTTCCCATGACGATTCGTCAACAAAATCGATCAGATTATTACAGTGAGGACAGCGAACCTGCATCAACAACTCCGGAGTCAACAGTCGGTAGGTCAATCATGCGGGGTGCTGAGATTACACTGACGAACAGCTTGTGTCGATCGGTTCTTAAGGGGCTTTTTGTGTGCCCTCGGCTGATGGGAACCCCGTCCTCTGATACCAGAGTTAGATCAACGAAACGCAGTCACGCGAATGTCGCTTCATTGGTGTTGAATCAAGGTGTTGAAACAGAGCGTTTGCAATAATTTCAGAAATCAGGCCGAACCGAGCGGAACGCTTTTGCAACACAGTCAGCCCACCTCTTTATTCATTCCATTGCCGGAGCGGCGTCGCTGCGCTCCTGGATCCGGCCTGCATTTGTGGTTGACGTGAGACAACGTCTAGTTCCATGGCGCCGGCTCGGCCCGAGAGCGTGCAGCGTTCCGAAACGCGGTGTTGTCATAGGTCGGATATGAGCGATACCGATTTTCTATTTCGGCACGGGAAGAATGATAAGAGCATTCTCTGCGAATGATGCCTTTCCATCCTTGCCGTTGATGCGATACTCAACATTCAGTTGCTTCACGACTCCCGGCGACGGGTCGCCACCGAAACTGGCGTTGTAGGTGCCCGATACCAGCGTGATCACCGGAGTGTTACTGGCTTGCTTTCGCAGCACTGCGGTGACGTCCTTCTGCGTGGCCCCGGCACCGTATTGTGCTTTGACGATTTCCAGTTTCACCTTGTCGAGACCAGCCGCCGCCATCAGTGCACTGACGTCGACACCTTTGCCACCCACTTTCTGAGCAATGATAAGTGCTGCCGCAGTGGCATCGTCTTTCAGCGAGGCAACCCTCATGGCGTTAACAGCCAGCTTCAGTCCGTCTACGCTCGGATGCAGCGTCAGCACGTCCAGTGCCAACTTGCGTTCGGCGGGGCGAAGCGTTGCATTGATCGCATTTCGACACATTTCCGCACGTGCCTTATCCGGCATGGCGAACTTTCGTGCGACACCGATGTAGCCTCGCAGTGCGCGGACTCGGTATTTTTCGGCTGGTGCTGTCTTTGCCAGATCCAGCAGTACTGGCGCCGCGTCCACACCGTTCCATTTGCCGAGCAGACGGCTACTGGTGTCCTGCAGTTGATCGTCGTTGCTCCTGGCGGCTGTCGCCAGAGTCTGCAGAGCTTTCGTGCCACCGACTTCGCTTAGGATTTCCAACAGTGTCGTCTTTGCGGCCGCGGGAGCGTCTCCCACTGCTGACGCCAGTTCTGCGGCACAGGCTTCACGGTCCGGCATGCGGACACTGGCCGCTTTGAGTGCCTGCTGAGCGATCGTTGCATCTTCAGCGTGTTTCGGAGCGACGGCCTGCGAAATCAAGAGTGACAGCCGTTCCAGGGAAACGGTTTCTCCGAGAGCGACCAGGGCGGCGCTGCGGACCGACTTGTCAGAACTGTCCAGCGCCTTTACGACCTCGTTCACCGCATCAATGCGTCGCTGACCGACCAGTTGAAGCAACAGCTTGTGAGTGTCGCCTTTGGCTGTCGGCAGCAGTGCTCCAATTTCCTTGTTCACGTCCTGACCTGGCAAAACTGACAGCGTCTGTTGAGCGGCAGTGGCAAGAGCTTCCTCATCGCCGACTGCAATCGTCAGCAAAGCCGACAGGCACGAATCATCTCCGACACGCTGCAGAGCGTCGATGGCCGAAATTCGAACGGCTGTGGGTCCCTGCCCCGCGGCCTTCACCACGGCAGCCACGACAACGGTCTGCGGTCGGTCAGCCATGGCCTGAACGATCAACGCGGCTCGATCAGGCGTAGCTTTGTCCAATTGTGCTGCCAGAGTCTTGTCTATTTCAGAGCCGGGGAATTCACGAGCCGTGCCTAACGCCAGCTGAAACAGTTTCTTGTCCGGCGATTGGATTATTTCCTGCAACAGCGGGATGCCGTCCTGGTTTCGAGCAAGAATCGCTCCTCGAGTCGCTTCAATTATTCTCTGCATAGGAACGTCAGCGGCACGCACCTGGTCATAGATTTTTGTGGCGGCGACTGCATCACCTTCGCCGTGTAACCGTTCGGCACACAGCACGCAGCCTTCAGCAACAGCCGAACGAACGTTCGCAGGAACAGTTGCCAGTGCTGCTGTCAGTGATTTCGTGGCAGCGGCATTGCCGATGTGTCCTAACGCAACAGCCGCAGCTGACGCAACGTCGGCATCGGAGTTCTGCAGTTTCGCAGTCAGTGATTCAACCGCGTTGGCGTTCCGACGAAAACCGATCGAGTTGATCATGCCGACCAGAAGTCTGCCTTCTAATGATTCGGACGCCGCCAGCAGCGCCTCGTCCGAGGCTTCACCGGGAATGACTTCCAGCGAGATTCTGGCCCACGACGATAACTGGGGATCAGGCAACAGTTTAGCCAGGTCGGCGACCGCGGCCGGGGATCCGTAGATTGCCAGATTCTTGCAGGCAATGGCTTTTTCCGACGCCGGAGCATCAGAGCGTAGCACCGCCAGTAGTTCTTTTTCTTTCTCAGGTGATGTGTCCGGGCCGTCGAAGGCTCGGGCCGAAGCGTTGGCCACGAGGATCAATGTGACAAACAGAAACGCAGAGCGAGTGAACTGTCGAGTTGTATTCATGATATTAGGTCCGGGATTTAGAGGACGTTGTGAATGAGGTTCTATACCGCAGGGGCGAGCATATCAGTGCGATGGCTCGCAGCCTTACAGTCTCCACGGTTCTCTCAGTGCCTCTGATCGCATGCGGTTGGCCTGTGCGTCGTTGATGAATGTGTGTGTCGTGTTGTCGTACTTTACCTGTCGGTCCAGATGAAGAGCGATATTAGCCGCATGGCAGGCGATGTGTGCGTTGCACGCTGCGTCGGCGTTGCCCTTCGGCTTGCTGCGAGTTTTCACACAGTCCAGGAAGTCCCGCACATGGAACGTCGCCGGATAGCCGCCGATTTCGTCGACCTCTCGCCCAGCCAGCAGCTCCGGTGAACTCAACACCATTTTCCCGCTGTCCCCCGCTTCGACCCAGCCGGTTTCGCCTTCGAATCGCACGGGGCATGAACCCAATGGGATCCAACCCCTCTCGCGGAAGATCAACTCTGTGCCATTCTCATATCGCGCGACCAGTTCGCCATCCTTTGGCGCGTCGTACTCGACAGGAGGAGCACAATCTCCGACGGCCCATTGGCACAGATCCACGCAGTGAGATCCCCATTCCAGAACTCCGCCGCCTTTGAAAGCACCGACGAAGCCGCCACCTTTCTCGAAGTTGAAACCGTCCAGCAGCTTTCTGTTGAACGGCCGCCAGGCGGCTGGTCCAAGATACATGTCCCAGTCAACGACGTCCTGATCGGGCTCGGTTTCCGGAACCAGCCAGCCACTCATCAGGGCCTGCATGCCCGCCGGGTGCGCGTAGACTTTTTTCAGCTTGCCGAGTTTTCCTGTGCGAGCGAGTTCACAGGCAAACGCAAAGTGCGGAAGGTTTCGTCGCTGAGTGCCGGCCTGAAAAACTCGCCCGGTGCGTCGCATCGTTTCTGCCAGAATCAGGCTCTGAGAAATGTTCTTCGTAACGGGTTTTTCGCAGTACATGTCCTTGCCGGCCTTGGCGGCGGTCATCGCGGCCGTCGCATGCCAGTTTGGTCCGGTGGCAATCAGCACGGCGTCAATGTCGCTGCGGTCCAGCACTTCGCGAAAATCGCGGTAGGTCACACACTTCTCATTCCCGTAATAGGTGTCGATGATCTTCTTGACTTCGCCCTGGCGTTTTTTCTTAATGTCGGCGACAGCCACGAATTGGACATCCTTCTGGGGAAGGAAGCAGCTGAGGTCGTAACCTCCGCGGCGTCCAATACCAATTCCGGCCACGATAACTCGCTCACTGGGAGCAACCGCGCCGTCCCGGCCAAGGGCTGAACTGGGAATAAACATCGGTGCCATCGCAGCGGCTCCGGCTGCCGAAACAGTACTCTGCAAAAACCGACGTCGAGGAACTTGTGTGGCCTGTTTCGACATGAATGCTCTCCTGCTTGTGGTGATCGTTCAGCCCTCAGGACATGTCCGCGCAGCAGACTTCTGTCCTCGGCTGCCAGCAGCATAGCCTGACGACATTCACGTTGCCACACACCGGCCGTAATGTCCGCATGTGGGGCTGCAGCCAGAGGGGCGTGAGTCCTTTTCCGGACTCCGTATTCAGACGACGAAACAAAATTACGTTCCACTCCATACACACGGACTGCCTGGATGTTGAGGAAAAAGACACCCGGCCCTGATCGCTATATCATCTAGATAATTAAAGGATGTCTTGGCAGCCGCTGTCGCCATCAGTAAATTCGTTTAATGAATTAGATGATGTGTGTTTTCGGGAGATGATTATGGCTCGTAGTGAATCCGAGCATCCAATTGAACTTGAGTTGGAAATTCTGAAGGTGCTGTGGAATGAATCACCGCTGTTGGTGCGGGATGTTCGCGCTCGATTGGAAGAATACGCCGGACGCGTCCTTGCTCACAGTTCGGTCATTACGATGCTTAACATTATGCATCGCAAGGGTTATCTGAAGCGGCGTAAAGAGGGTAAGTCTTTTTTGTTTTCACCCGACGTGCAACGAGACAGCGTGAGTGGCCGGATGATGTCCGACATGCTGTCTAGACTCTTCGACGGTTCACCGTCAGCAATGGTTCTGAATCTGCTGGAAGCAGCGGACGTCGATTCCGAAGAACTGGCCGAAATTCGTAAGCTCATCGCACGCAGGACACGGGAGACTCAGCAATGAATTCGAACTGGATCGCTCCGGCCGTTACTGAACGGCTGTGTTTGACGTTGCTGCACTCGTTGTGGCAGATCGTATTGATCACGATGGCCGCGTGGATGGTTGATCGCATGTATCGGTCGCGGTCTGCCGAACGTTCTTACGTTATCTTCACGTCAGCTCTGACTATATCCATTGCTCCTCTTCCGGCGACATGGTGTCTGATTGACGTTGGTCAGACAACCGTGGCGCGCGTCGCACCGACCGGCCCGATACGATCGTTTGATACAGAGCAAAAGGTGCATTCTGAATCGCTCGATTCTGCGTCGATAACGACGACATCAACTGGATTAACGGACGCCCCAGTCGATAGTTTTCACACGGCACGAGGGGGTGACGACATGGCCATCGCTTCGCAACCGACGCAGACGCGTGTTGTCGAATCACGGGCGCCGTGGCGTGAGTACACGCCGTGGTTGACGGCGTCCTACCTGATCGGAGTTGTGTTCATGCTGCTTCGCCTGGGCTGGGCGATGATTCGCTCGTCTCGGCGCTGGAAGGGAACGGAACGGATCGAGACTGGACCTCTCGCAGCGTCCTTGCGAACGCTTTCGGATAAGTGGTCGCTCAATGTGACGCCAATGCTGGTGAAATCAAAAGACGCGATTGTGCCGCAGGTTGTTGGATTGGTGAAGCCCGTGATTCTGCTGCCAGCCGCGGCGGTAAACCGGCTGTCGGTCGATGAGTTGGAACTGATTCTGGCGCATGAACTGGCTCATATGGCCAGAGGGGCGGGATTCTTTTTCCTCACTATCCATTGAGTCCGCGTGAATGGCGTGGGGGCGTGAATGGTGTTCCGTCGTCTGCACGGCAGTCTGAGAATGACTCCCGACCCTGTCCTTTGCGCCGAAGCGTTTTCAACGTGCTGTTGTCATAGTACAATGCGTACTGGTGTCGCTCGTTGCATTGACGACTCGCAGACGCGATCACGTTTTGATTCTACCGCAAAGGACGCTCTCAATGTCAGCCAACACCGTGTCACGTCGTGATGCATTAAGGACATCACTCACATTTGCTGGAGCAGCCGTTGTTCTGAATCGAAGTCAGCGAGCGAATGGTTTTGTTCAGGCTAACGATCGTCCTCGTGTGGGGGCGATTGGAACCGGCAGTCGCTGGTGTCAGAAGGCGACTGGATTGAACGGCGGGTATGGATCGGCCCCGGATTTCCGCCGGTATGGCGACTACGTCGCCGTCTGCGATGCCGATTCGTTCCGCCGAGAACTGGCGTCGGGTCTGGTCAAAGAGTGGACGGGCCATGCGCCCACAAGCCACCTGGATTATCGAGCCATCCTGGACAACAAAGACATCGACATCGTTCACATCTCAACGCCGGATCACTGGCACGCAAAGATTGCCATCGAAGCGATGCTGGCCGGAAAGGATGTCTATTGCGAAAAGCCGATGACACTGACCATTGCCGAGGGGCGTCAAATGTGTGACGTTTGTCGCAAGACAGGGCGGATTGTCCAGATCGGCACGCAACAGCGCAGTAACCAGAACTTCATTCGGGCGATCGCGTTGATTCGGGCCGGGCGTCTGGGCGACGTGACGAAAGCCACAGTCAGCATCGGCGGTGGTCCGACCAGTCCGGAAATTCCAACCGCCGAGTCGCCTTCGACTCTGGACTGGAATCTATGGCTGGGGCCTGCCCCGCTGGTCGACTTCCGGCATCTGCCGGGAGACAACGGCGAAACCAAAAGCTGGTCACGCTGCCATTACGAATTTCGCTGGTGGTACGAATATTCGGGCGGCAAGCTGACCGACTGGGGTGCACATCACGTCGATATTGCAACCTGGGGATTAGGCAAGACGGACACTGGGCCCGTTTCTATCGACCCGCTGATGGTGAAGCATCCCGTCCCGTTTAAAGATGGTCATCCAACAGACGATTCGCGGTACAACACGGCGACCGAGTTTCTGATTAACGCGGGTTTCGCGGATGGTAAAGAGATTGAGATTCGACACGACCGAGGAAACGGAATTCTGTTTGAAGGAACCAAAGGTCGCATCTCTGTGAACCGTGGACGACTGACGGGCAAGCCTGTTGAGGACCTGGAAAAGAACCCGCTGCCGGATGGTGCTCTGGAAGAAGCGTATAAACATCGTCCGCTCGTTGATCACTTCCGAAACTTTTTCGAGGCCGTTGTGGCTCGCAAAGAACCGATCTCAGATGTCTTCAGCCATCATCGTGCGCTGTCGACCTGTCATCTGGCAGGAATTGCGGCTCGACTGAATCGGAAGATTGAATGGGATCCGCAGTCAGAACAGATTGTCGACGATGAACAGGCACAATGCTTTGTCAGTCGCGAGCCGCGAACAGGATTTGAAATCGACGTTTAGGTTGCCGACAACTCGCAGACCTGTGCGTGAACAGCCGCGCGGCGACGAAGGAGCGAAACTCCGGGGCTTCCTTCGCAGGCTCAGTCCAGCCGCCGGCCACCCGGACGGGGCCACAACATCCTGTGGCAGCATTCAACACCTGCGTGATTTAGATAGGCAACGACTTTATTGTCGAGTAGAATTCGGCCTCCGCTTGCCGCCTCCTCCCCGCCACCTGAGCATCCTCCATGATTCGAACTCTGCTTTCCCTGCTGCTGTGCATTGCGGCGCGGTCTGGTGTCTGCACCACCGCGGGAGCTGACGAAACGCCTGCCGTGGTGACTCCCGGTTGTCCGGCTCAAAGCACTTTTCGCGACTCCTGGATCAAGGTGGGGGAACGCATCTGCCTGAAATGTCATGTCGCGGGCGGTGATGCGGCTGACAGTGAATTCCGTTTGCTGGATGTCCTGCGGATTTCTGCAGGTGAGCGTGTTTCTGGAGTGACGCAGAATTGTGACGCCTTTACTCGCATGGGACTTGTTCGAGAGCAAGACGGTCGCTCACGACTGATCGTCAAGGCAACCGGTGGGCTGGATCACGGTGGTGGCGAAGTTCTAAAGACTGACTCGACGGAACTTCGCGTGCTGCGGGAATTCGTCGACAGCCTGAAGAAGAAGGCCAACAAAGGACAGGCCATTCATGCGTTGGATGCGGACGATCTGACATCCTTCTTTGACGGCGTTTCAATGCTGTCGGACCAGCGACTGCTGCGACGGGTGACGTTATCCCTAGCTGCACGTCTGCCGACCGACGCAGAACGACAGACAGTCGACGCACAGGGACTGGCCGCGTTCGAGTCGATTCTGGCCGTACTGATGCAGGAAGACGCCTTCTACGAGCGATTGCAGGAAGGCTTCAATGACATCTTTCTGACACTGGGGTACGCCGGTAATGGTGAAACTGTTCTGTCATACAACCACTTCGAGAAGACTCGGCACTGGTATCAAAAGCACAATCTTGATCACATTCCGGAGAAGGAACGGCAGCGGGCGAAATACAAGCTGGCGGATCAGTATCGAGACGCCTTGCGACGCGAACCGCTGGAGCTTATGCGCTACATCGTTGAACAGGGGCGGCCATTCACCGAAATTCTGACTGCCGATTACACGATGGTGTCGCCCTACACTGCCAGAGGATACGGCGTCTTTGAGGAACTGCAGGGTGAATTTCTGAATCCGGACGATCCATTCGAATACGTTCCCGCAAGACTGAATGCGTTAAAACATCGTAATGGCAGTGTCCAGCCGTCAGCTGACGGTCACTATCCGCACTCCGGTTTGTTAAGCATGTTTCAGTATCTGCGCCGCTATCCGACAACGGAGACCAATCGAAACCGTCTGCGGGCGAGAATGTACTACCAGCATTTTCTGGGCGTTGACATCATGAATCTGGCTCCGCGAGTCAGTGACGCAGCGGCCATCGACGCCAAATATGAAACTCCAACGATGCAGGCGGCCGAGTGTGTTGTGTGTCATCGGACGATCGACCCGGTCGCCGGACTGTTTCAGGACTACTACAACGAAGACGGCCACTACGGTCCGCGGAAAGACGGCTGGTTCATTGACATGTTCGAACCAGGGCGGGAGGGAGCTGACCTGCCGGAGAAAGAACGTTGGCGGGCGCTGCAGTGGCTGGGAGAGCACACCGTGACGGACCCGCGTTTCGTGATCGCGATGGCGGAACACGTCTACTACATCCTGATGGGGCGAAAGGTCCTGCTGCCGCCCAGTGACATTGACGATCCCGACTTTGCCGCTCGGCGGAGGGCTTACCTTGCTCAGCGTGAACTGATCGACCATGCCGCACAGGTATTCACAAACAGTGACTTCAACATAAAAGTGGTGTTTCAGCAGTTGGTTGTGTCGTCGTTCTATCGGGCCGATGGACTTTTGACGACGTCATTCAAGCCGGATCGCATGGCGGAGCTGGACGATGTTGGCGTTGTCAGACTGCTCAGCCCGGAGCAGATTGAACGGAAGATTGTGGCAGTCTTCGGGAAGTCGTGGGGGCGCCTCGATAGGACTTATGCAATTCTGTACGGCGGCATTGATTCTCAAGAGGTCACCGAACGGTTGACAGAACCCAGCGGTGCGATCGGAGCGCTGCAGCGAATTCTGGCGAATGATGTCGCCTGTAAAAACGTGTCCGCTGACTTTGCTCTGCCGCCCGATCAACGTCGGCTGTTTCCCGGCATTGAATCGAACGTGGTTCCCGAATCCGCAGACGCGACCGCAGACGAAAAAATTCGTGCGGCGATTGTGCATCTGCACCAGCACATTCTGGGACGTTTTGACAATGCTGACGATCCGGAAGTGGATGAGACTTATCGTTTGTTCGCAGGGATTGTGGCGGACGCGAAGTCTCGCGGGCGCTTCGAACAGGTGGAAAGCTATTTCTGCAAGAGTAGTGGCCAGGAAGGCCCGCGCGACCCCGATCCACATTACACATTGCGGGCATGGCGGGCGGTGGTCACCTATCTGCTGAGACAACCCGACTTTCTGTACGAATAAGGCACGCGAAAAATGCGTCGTGATTTTCTGAAATGGTGTGCGACTGCCGGGCTGGGACTGGTGATGCCGACCGTGCGTGGAACAGCCAGTGCATTCGACGACAGGAATGATACCGCTGCCTATGACGGCCCCTTTTATGTCGTGTGCAACGCATCCGGTGGATGGGACACGACGTATCTGATGGACCCGAAAGGTGTGGACGGCATTAATCGTCTATACCAGCAAGGCGATATTCTGACGGACGGGCAGATTCCTTTTGCACCGACGGCGCAAAACATTTCTGAAGGCATGAGCAACGAGGACTTCTTTGCAAAGTATGCGCGGGAACTGCTGGTTGTGAACGGCCTTGATTATTCAGTCAACAATCACGCGCCCTGCAGTCGCTACATGGCCACAGGACACCTGGACAGTTTGGCGTACCCGACTTTTGCGGCTCTTGTGGCGGCATGTCGCGGACCTGAGTGCCCTCTGTCGTTTCTGACCTTCGGCAACTATTCGGCCACCGGAAATCTGGTGCCGATGGCTCGCGTGCCGTACATCCCATCATTAAAATTACTGGCGAATGCCGATTCTGTGCAGGGAATTGATCGTCATCCATATCACGACGAGTTCGTGAGTGACCGAATCGACAAAGCGTTTGGTGAACAGCGACAGCGTCGAGGCTCACTGCCCGATTTACCGCGCCGGCAGCGAGCGGAAAGCATGCTGTACGCAGCGCAGTGGAATTCAAAATCGCTCGCGAGAATTACACCGCACATTCCGAAATCGATTCCCAAAGATGCGCTTTCGCAGCAGGCCGAGATTGCACTGGCGTCATTCAAAGCGGGAGTTTGTGTTTCGGCGAATCTGACGATTGGTCAGTTCGACAGTCATCAGAAAAACGACGAGGATCAGATGAAGCTGCTGCCCCGTTTTCTGAGCAGCATCGATTACCTGCTGCGCCGGGCTGAGGATCTGCAGATTCGCGAGAAACTGATTCTGGTCATTCAGAGCGAAATGGGCCGCACTCCGCACTACAACAAGGGCGACGGCAAGGACCACTGGTCGGTCGGCTCAATCATGTTTCTGGGGCCCGGCGTTCAGGGTAATCGGGTTATCGGCGGTACCGATGATGGACAGTTCCCCGTTCCGATCGACGCCCGGACGCTCGCGCTCAATCCCGACAAAGGTCTCCGAGTTCGTCCCGAACACCTTCATGTCGCGCTGCGTGAATTGGCAGGCATCGCCGAGCATCCCTTCAGCCAGCAGTTCCCGTTCAAAGTGAAGGACGAGGAAAAGCTCAATGCTTTCTGGGGGTAGATTGAGTGGTCTGGTAGTCGAGTGGCCAATTTTAGTTCAGGTAGGCAAGCTCCCTGGTGGCCTCGTCCACCGCAGAACCGCTCCAAATCAGTTGTAGCCAGGCGGTCCCCTTGCGTCTTACGCGGTGTTCTGATCCCCTGCGAAAAGAGGTCGGCGGATTTCGTTCGTCGAAGATCAAATATGGTGAAGTTTTCACACGTGTTTTCGGTAGCGCCTCTGTAGGCAGATAATCACCTGGTTTCGAAAAAGCGCGTGTCCCTGGTTGACTGCACTGAGTTGCCCTGGCATTCTGACATCGTGTCCGGCTTGAGCAACAGACGGAAAATGGACACATCCCCATCTGCTTTCTAAAGCCGTCTGCCAACTCAGCCGTTCTCGATTACTATCTGAACAGGACCATGCCATGTTAAGAACTGTGTCATTCCCGTTGATTTTGGCGTT
>JAQWLN010000235.1 GCA_029247265.1 Fuerstiella sp. | reverse complement strand
AACGACTTCGGCCACGATTTCCAGTGTGTTTGTCTGAGGGACGATGATTCCCTGTGCTCCCAGATCCAGCACCCGCTTAATCCAGGCTTCATCACACTGCGGAACTCGGACGATACACGGAACGCGGTCGCCGACCGCCTGGAGAATTCCAAGGATGTCGCTTGGGTCGAGTGGTCCGTGTTCAGCGTCAACGAATAGCCAGTCGAAGCCCGCGTCTGCCAGGATCTCCGCCGTTGCCGCCGTTGGCAACGTGACCATTGTTCCGATGAGCGATTCTCCAGCTCTTAAACGTTGTCGAAAGTCGGTCGGTTTCAAGTCAGATCTCCGTGAATATATGGTGCGTTTCAATCCTGATACGCCGGGACGCAGTGCCGTGATTATAGCCGATAGGCTTGATTCGTACGTGCTGTCAGCCGTGTCCGGTGCCGCGTGGCCGAACATGGCATTCGGGCAGATCCGTGCAGCAGGCAGGAGGATCAGACAGCTCAGGGAAGCTCCGGAAGATTTCCGGCAATTCTGCAGATTCCCGTGATCCCTGTTTTCCCGATTGCCGTTGTGTTGGGCTATCAAAGTGTCATCATTGTGGTATCGCGTTAAAATGTTACTTTTCGAGGGGTTTTTACTGGTGAACCAGGAAAAATCGTTCCATCCCATGTTGGGTTGGCTGCCACTGTTTTGCGTTGTCGCACTGTTCGTGGGTGGGCCGAGCGCCATTATCTGGGCGGCCGCTCAAGGGGGGGCGATGTTGTTTTTCCGAATTTTCATGATACCCGTGGCCTTTGTGTCGTGCTTCGGGTTCATGGCAGTCGCGCCCAACAATTCGCGCGTGCTATTGCTGTTCGGCGAATACAAGGGGTCTATCAAGCAAACCGGCTTCTATTGGGTGAATCCATTCTACTCCAAGAAGAAGCTTTCGCTGCGAGTCCGAAACTTTGAGACGGGATCCACATCGACACCTGATCAAAAGAACGAGATGGGGCAGGTTGTGGCGAAGGGCGGTCGTACGGCCAGTAAACCATCCAAGGTGAACGACCGCGACGGCAATCCCATCGATATTTCGGCCGTGGTTGTCTGGAAAGTTGTTGATACGGCGGAAGCGCTGTTCAAGGTCGACGACTACGAGAATTTTGTTGAGGTACAGAGCGAAGCAGCCCTGCGGAATCTCGCAAGCCGTCATCCCTACGATAGCGAAGATTCTGAGGTTTCGCTGAGGGGCAACACTGTGGATGTGTGTGAGCAGTTGCAGGGTGACATACAGGAACGGCTGGATCAGGCAGGTGTGGAAGTGATTGAGGCTCGCATCAGTCATTTGGCGTACTCGCCGGAGATCGCGGCAGCTATGCTTCAGCGTCAGCAGGCTCAGGCGGTTGTCGCGGCTCGCACGAAAATTGTGGAAGGTGCTGTGGGCATGGTCGACATGGCCCTGGATCACCTGAAACGAGATGGAATTGTGGAACTTGATGAAGACCGCAAAGCCACCATGGTTTCCAACCTGTTGGTTGTGTTGTGCAGCGATCGACATACCCAACCGGTAGTGAACACGGGAACGCTCTACAATTAGCTGGACGCAGCGGCCTGCCTGACGGCTGTCCGCTGTTCAGAAAACGTCTGCACTACGTTCGGTGGCAGGTATTGAAGGATCCAATGGCGAGAGAATTGTTTTTGCTTCGAACAGATCCAAAGATTCTGGCAGCGCTGCGCCGCTGGGCGGAGGACGAGCTGCGCAGTACGAATGGCCAGTTGGATTTCGTGCTGCGCGCTGCGTTACGTAACGCAGGGCGGCTTCCGAAGCAGGATAAGGGAGACGGGAAGTCCGATTAAACGTTGTGCCCGCGGTCCGCATGGTCTCAGAGATGAGTCAGAAATGTTGTTTCTTGTTTGAGCCGCCGATAGATTGGTAGGCATCTGGATGAAGGTCTTGTACAGCCGGCTCTTCCGCATTGGCCGATTCTGACCCTGTTGTTCGCGCTGGATGTGTTTCACGATCCGTCATGTCGCGTGATTCGGAGGCATCTGTTTGAATCTCTCGTCACCATCCGATTCATCGCGGTCGCTGCCTTCCGGCACAGTTCTGGGCGACTATTGCGTTACGCGGTATCTCGGCAGTGGATCGTTTGGCAAGGTGTATCAGGCTGTTGACCAGCGAACAGATCTATGGGTTGCGTTGAAAGTATGCCCAACGGTGAACCTCGAGGCAAAGTTTCTTCGACAGTTGCAACATCCGCATATCGTAGGGTTTGTTGACGAGTTTACTGCCGATGTGGGACATGTGACCGTTGTTGAATATGTGAGTGGAATTCCACTGTCACGGCTGTTGGATGCTGTTCACGGACAGCCTTGCTCCCGCGTGCGGGATGTGTTCGCTCGGATGGACGCCGACATCGCCACTTCGTTTGATGACGGGTACAGGCGTGACGAATCGGCATCATGCATTGTCTCTTCACGCGAACGTTTCAACACTTTCTGCTGGCGCGTCGTGCTACGGATGGCGAATGCGGTGGATTACTCACATTCGCAGGACATTGTTCACCACGACATTAAGCCCGAAAATATCCTGATCGGATTCTGCGGTACGCCAAAATTGATTGACTTTGGCGTCGGCTGCACAGGGGCACACGACAGTCAGACTGGCGGTACACTGTCGTATTTGCCCGAACGTGAACTGCAGCGCTTGGCGGGGTTGGAGGGCGAGTTATGTTCAGCTGAGTCTGGCGATTCATGCGGCGTGTTCGCCGATCTTTATGCTTTGGGCGTAGTACTTTACGAAGTCACCGTCGGAGATCTGCCGTACCGACCAGTGAGTGCCGAGCATTCGATCGTAGCCGCCGCACGCCAGGCATTGCCAGGACGCCATGATTTGGCAGCTTCGGTGCGAAGCAACTCCCGCATCGAGCCAGGAATTCGAGAGATTATTGCCAATTGCCTGAGCGCGTCTGATTGGAAGGAAGCAAGCCCAGTTAACAGCTATTCATCTGTGCGACAGTTGGCCGAAGATCTGGAGTGCCTGCTGCTGGGGCGGCCGCTGAGGCATGCGCGCGAGACGCGGGCTGGCGTCATTTATCGAAGCTGGCTTCGTTATCGGGTGTGGCTGTTGAGTGCGGCGGCCCTCGTGTCCGCTGTGGGACTGATGTTTGTCGCCGATCGACACGTGACTGCCGTTCAGCTGGCAGCGACGCAGGAGTTTCTGGAGGGGGATCACGATGACAGCGGTCAGATACCGGATGAGATCCACGTCGTGCTGTTTGGCAGTGGATTCTTTCCTGATTCCGACACGTTACGACTGAAGCGAGCAAAATTGTGCCATGGCCTGGGCGCAGGCCTGCTGAAGCACGACAGGCCTGCGAGGGCTGTGCAATTGTTGAACCGGGCGCTCGTTCTTGATCCGCAATCTGGTGAGGCGTGGAACGATCTTGGTGTCGCGCTGTTTAAGCGGAAAGACTATTCGCCGGCTATTTCAGCATTTGACAGCGCCATGCAGTTGTCATGTGATCACAGCGCGGTGCTGAGCAATCGTGGAGCGGCCTATGCCGCGATCAATAAGTCACAAATGGCTCGACGTGATTTTGAACAGGCTCTGAGAGTGAATGAGCGAAACGACGACGCCAGAATGCATCTTCAACTGTTGGATTCCATGGCCATTGTGCCAACGCTGCAGCAGCGCCCGTGACATGAGATGTATTGGTCTGGTACATGAGTTCTAAACGCAGCCGGTTGAAGCAACGAGTGCATCTGCCAGCATTGCCGGGCACTATCGGTTGGCAGTCCTCGAAACCTGGGTGACTGTTGCCTTGACCGGCCGGCTGTGCCGGCTTCGCTGCAAATGTACGGTGATGGCGGTCGACCCGTCCTCTCCAAAAATCCAGATTTCCTCGACGTACCGAGCTGAAATGACGCGAATCTTTCGATTCGGCTCGCCCAGCGTACCAACGACCTGATGCGGTTTCATTCCGGCGACCACGCGTCCCTCGCGCATCGCGAGTTCCACATCGTTGCGCGGCAGATTGGTTATTTGACCGTCGGTCAACCATTTGTCATGCAGTCGCGTCCAGCCGAGACGTCCCAGACGCTGTTCAATGAGTGCCGCATCTTTAGGCGCTGAATCTTTGGAAAGGAACCATGCTTTTTTTAGTCGTTCAACTCCGGCATCACGATGAACGGGATTCTTCCAGCGTTCGAATGCAAAAAGTTGCTCGTCGGCGACGGCCAGAATCCCGTCCAGCTCACCGTTGTCGAGACGTTTTTCCTGTGCTCTCAGCCACCGTGAAATCGTTTCATTTGTTTCCTTTTCGCGACCAAAGTCGCGTAGCATTACTGCCAGTTCTTCGAGTTGATTCCGATTCAGGCGGGGCACGGCGGCCAGCCTCGCATCCAGAAATCTTTTCCTCGTCTCTTCTATTGCCTTTGATTCTTCCGGCAGTTCTGTCTCCAGGCGTTGAGCAATCTCAGGTCCGTTGGATGCGTCCGGTTTCAGCTGATTCAGAATCTGAGGCAGTCGATGAAGTCTGTACAGTCGCCTGTGCATCCTTTGCCGACTGACTCGGTCGGCCGTTTCATATTCAATCACCGGATTCTGAAGAAACCGCTCTTCAGCTGCCTGCTCCAGCATTGCGCTGACCCGGTCCCAACCCTCTAAGTGCAGTCGTATGTCGGCAAGGACCTCATCGATGTTTCGTTTGTCCGAATTGGCGGCGACGACCAGGGACTGAAAGCGAATCGCTGCGACCAGTGCTGTCGGAACGCCGGTGCTCTCAGCCTGCTTCGCCAGACGTACCAGACCAGCAGAGTCGTTTCTGCTCTGATCCCGTTGCAGCATGAAGGCCTTTTCTCGGAGCTTTCCGACGTTGAACGTCAATTCCTGGTCGTCATAGAACGCAGCAATCTCTGCATACTCATCAGCAATTTTGTACATCACGTCGGGCTTGTCCGTCGCATTGCGGTCGACTTTTCGAATCATTCTTTCCGTGTCCGTGGAGCCCACCGCAATCCGGGTGACCTCAAGCCCGAATCGCGTGCCCGAGCGGTGCAGGAGGCCTGATACTGTCACCCTCTGTCCGGCCTTCACGTCCTTCGGGAGTACCGTGATGCGTTGCGGAGTGATTAACATCGGCAGCTTGCTGAAACGAAACTGCTTTGAGAGTCGTCCTTCATAACGGCCGGACACGCTTAACGTTTTCTTTCGCAGTGACCATTCGTTCCACTTGTCTTTTTCAGCAAGGAATTCTGGAACAGACATTGTCTGGCCCATGGAAGAAGCCGAAGACGTCAGCATGCATACGACAAAAATACCGTTTCGAATGGCTGCCGACGGACGGCGTTTTTTGATTGTAATGTCATACATTGTGTGTCACCTTGTTTGACGGGCTCATTCTTCCGGTTCGCTGAATTGCCCGGTGGAACTCCGGGCTGTCTCTGGTGACTCTGCACGCAGGGCAGTATCAACAGAACGGTGTTCCCACCGTTCTGATGATTCAACGAAGTCGCGTTGCTGGTGCAGAATGTTTGCGAGATCAGGGTCGTCGTCTGGTGACAGGCCGAGTTCTTCGCAGAGGACAGGATTCGTCAGCAACACAAAAGAAGGCGGGGCGATCCGCAGGTTCCATGCGCCTCGACTGTCTGCTGCTGGTGCTGCCACAGCATGGATCCGTCCCGCAAACAGCACTCTGGTGTCGCCGTTTGCGTTCAGCAGCTCTCGTATTTCCGGGATTCGGATCGTCACTTCAACCGAATGCCGTCCGGGTGTTGCTGGAAGTTCCATAAAAAACGTGCCGGCCATTTCAGGATGCTGCCGCAGATACGAGTCGAAGACGAACGTGCCCGAGTTCGCTTTTTCACGGACAAGTGCCTCCGCGTCGTCCACAAGGAGAAAACCTGGGTCATAGGCACGATGAAATGCAGCCAACAGGCCGCCGCTGGCGATGTTATTGAATGCCTGCGTTTCGTGAAGCAGATTCTGCGTGCCTCGCCACTCCGGATCATCCTTTCCCAGCATAAGTCCGGCTTCAATCGCCGTGGTCAATAATGTTTCAAGCTGCAGGAATTCACGATCGTTGAGCAAAACCTGTGCTTCATCGGTAGACTTCAGCCACGTCTGTTGAGCCGCTTCGACGGCTCGTTGATGAGTCATCCAGTATCCCGTCAGCATGACCGTCGCAAACATGGCCAGCATCAGCACGCGAAATGGAGTGACTATCCGGATTACGGCACGTTTCACGTCAATCGACGGGAGTGACGGTCGCCAGCGAATCTGTTGTTTTGGCGGTGCGACCGCCGTAGATGCATTCGTTTCAGCTGTTGCATCGTCCCCGTCATGGGCGACGGGGGCTTTACTGTTTTCCGGCTCTTTTTCACGCCGGGGAAAGGTTTCGAGAAGCACAGTCTTCAGTCGATCGGCGAAAGTGCCACCAAGAATTGCGCTGGGTACGCTGGGCGTGGACGGATAGACATTCGTTGGCAGCACAAATACTGACTGCAGGCAACTTTGGCATTCCCCTTCAATCCACGTGGCTCGACGCATGCCGCTGACAGGCTCACCACAGGCGCACTTGACTTCATACGGGACATCGCCCCCTGCGTCTGCGCCGCCTTGAAGCTTCGCCTTGATTCGTTTCAGTTTTGCAACGGTGGAAATCATCTGATCGCCGCTATATCGGGGCCGACTTTTAGTCAGTATATCGGCCGCTTAATGCTCGTCCGGCGAGGAGCATCACCCGGTTTCGTTCTCGTTTTCTTCAGGCCTATCATCGAGGGCTTTCGGGTACACACTTAGTGCCTGCCAACTGCCGCTCTCAGATGGACGGGAAGAGTGCCGATACTGGGTGAGAGTGGATGGGGATCGAAAGTTGTCTGTTCGTCCGGTGCAAACAGGACTGCTGCGATCAGAACACCGAAAACGCCCAGAAAAAGCACCAGAGAGGCAATGGTCCCCGCGATCGCCAGTTTCCTTGAGCGGTTGGGAAGGAACAGCCCAACAATGCTGAGAATCAGCGACACAAGAAGCAACACTGCCGTTGAACAGCCCAGAATCAACAGCCTCAGATGAGCTGAAGAGTTGGCGTTCTGGGGGCCAAACGACTCGATACTGTCCGGAAGTTGGTGGGCCAGTAGAAACAGAATCGAACAGAAAATGGCGCCGACGACTGCCAGGATCACGCCAATCAGCGCGACAGTGTTGGAATGTTGAGGCGTTGGCGGATCATCGCGGAGACGCTGTGACTGGGCGGACTCGGACATGCAGACAGTTTACCTGACTGATTCTCGATCAGAAAGCCAGCTTGTCCGGATAAGTGGTTTCTCTTTTTCTGACGACTGATCCGTTCGGTAACCCTGTGACCGCGGATTTGTGGGAAATCAGCAGCAGTTTTGTCTGTCTCGGCGATTGTTTCTGCGTCGGATTGTTTCCCCAATTGCGGTTGGTATTATCTGCACCGATAACGTTTTGTCTGGAGCAACGGTGCCATGGACGTGATTCGGGAGTTCCCCGAAGACATCCGTACACGACTGTCACAGGTCGCGGAGCAAATGGGAGTGGGGGAAGATGACCTGCTGCTGTCGTTTGTCGGTGATGCGCTTGACGACTGCGAGATGTCAGTGAGGCGTCCTGTGGTGCCGGATCCTCCTTCGTTGTTTGCTGAAGACGAGGTATCGGAAGCCGCCCCTGTGATCGAGCCGGAAAACAGTCTGCCGTTTTCATTCATTGACTTATTTGCCGGTGTCGGAGGCCTGCGTCTGGGGTTGGAGGCTGTGGGTGGCCGTTGTGTTTTCTCGTGTGAGAAAGACAAGTATGCTCAAAAGACATACGCCAGTTGGTTCGGCGAAAATCCGGCCGGTGATGTCATGGAGCTGTCACAAAAGGGGATGATTCCTGATCATGACCTGCTGGCAGCCGGGTTTCCGTGTCAGCCGTTTTCGATTGCAGGCGTCTCCAAAAAGAACAGCCTGGGGCGGGCTCATGGATTCAAGGACCGTACCCAGGGCACTCTGTTTTTTCATCTGGCAGAGATTATCGACCGCATGCAGCCCCCCACGCTGCTGCTGGAAAACGTCAAGAATCTTCGGTCTCATGACAAGGGGCAGACATGGAACACCATTCAGGGGACGCTGGAAGAGCTGGGCTACGTCGTCTTTGACAAAGTGATCGATGCCGCAGACTACGTTCCTCAACACCGCGAACGTGTGTTCATTGTGGGATTTCGTCGCGATATCTTTGGTGACTCGCCCGCCTTCGGGTTTCCCGCTGTGCCGGAAGCCACGCGGCCCAAGCTTCGCGATATTCTTGAAGCAAAACCTGACGAAAAATATACGTTGTCCGACAAACTCTGGGGGTATTTGCAGGACTACGCCGAAAAACATCGTCGCCGCGGTAACGGCTTCGGCTGCACTGTGGCGAAACTCAACGGCACGACACGCACTCTTAGCGCACGTTACCACAAGGATGGGTCGGAGATCCTGATTCCTCAGCGCAATCGAAATCCTCGCCGACTCACGCCGCAGGAAGCGGGGCGGCTGATGGGGTTCCCGGAGGAGCTTGTATCGCGGAAAGCTCAGGTCGTTTCTGATACACAGGCTTACCGGCAGTTTGGCAACGCGGTCGTGCCAGCCGTCGTGACAGCGGTGGCGGCACATATCGTCGCAGTCATGCGAGAGGCCGTTGTTTCGCGATCAGGGAACGGGTGTGTCCTGAAGGCAAAGAAACGCCGTCGCCGTCGGCTCAACAAGGTGGCCGACGAGTTGTCTCGCCGAAAACCGAAGTAGCCACTCGACAGTTCGGGAGACTGTCGAGCCGCATGATCTCAATGACGACGTAGATCAGTTTACTGAGAGCAATGACGATGCAGCGTTTGCGAATTTCCAACCTGTTGCTGTCGGCCCTGACGACCGCAGTCTGCACATGTTCCGGTGCCGCTGTAATGGCACAGAACGGATACCCACTCGAATTCACGGGCAGTGAGCCTGTCATTTACAAACAGGTTGGTGACGTCAGTCTGCGGATGTGGGTGTTCAACCCGGCTGAACATGATGTTCGGGCGGATACTCGTCCGGCGATCGTTTTCTTCTTTGGTGGTGGCTGGAAGGCCGGCACGCCGGCTCAGTTTGAAACTCATTGTCGCTATCTTGCATCTCGTGGAATTGTCGCCGCGACGGCCGACTACAGAGTAGCGACGCGGCACGGCGTAAAGGCGGATGCGTGTGTCGAGGATGCCAAGTCCGCGGTACGCTGGCTAAGGCAAAATGCGTCACGGCTTGGAATCGACCCCGACCGAATTTGTGCTGGTGGTGGGTCAGCGGGTGGACACACGGCGTCCTGCACGGCTTTGATACCGGGATTTGACGCCGAACTGGAAGATGTTGGTATTTCATCAGTGCCAAATGCTCTGGCCCTGTTCAACCCGGCCGTGATGCTGACGCATCTTGACGGATTTGGCCTGGGCGGGATCACTGAAGAAAAGGTGGCGGATATCGCGACTCGCACAGGCGTTCCCGCAGCGGACATTTCACCGATTCATCATGTCCGGGCGAACCTGCCACCGGCGATCATCTTTCACGGTATGGACGACACCACCGTCCCATTCGCGACCGTTGACGAATTCACCAAACGGATGCTGGCTGCCGGGAATCGATGTGAACTCAAAGGCTTCCCTGAGGCCCAACACGGGTTCTTCAACGCTCCACGGGGAAACGATCCTGAACGTCGTGACCGCATGCATCAATGGCATCAACGCACGCTTCTGCAACTGGACAGGTTTCTGCAGTCACTGGGCTGGCTGGACAGCGAAGCGACTGTTCGCGTCGCTGATCAGGATTTCGTCGCCTGTCGTGGCAACGTCCAAAACAGTCTGCGACAGTTTGAGGTTGAGAAGAAGGGGCACGTTGCGTTCATTGGCGGATCGATCACGGAGATGGACGGATACCGTCCTCGAGTCTGCGCGTGGCTGCAGCAACGTTTTCCCGATACGAAGTTTCAGTTCACTGCTGCCGGTATTTCGTCCACTTGTTCCAACACGGGTGCGTTTCGTCTGCAGCGGGATGTGCTCGCCCACGGGCCGGTTGATTTGTTGTTTGTGGAATTCGCAGTCAATGATGATCAGGACGCAGGTCACTCTGCTGATGCATGCGTACGAGGTATGGAAGGAATTATTCGCCACCTGCGGGAGCACAATCCCAGAGCCGACGTCGTCATGACTCACTTTGTGAATCCGGGAATGCTGGGAACTCTCAATGCCGGCGGAACGATTCTAAGCGCCAGCCAGCATGAACGCGTCGCCCGACACTACCAGGTCTCTTCAGTCTATCTGTCAAAAGAAGTGGCTCACCGCATCAATACCGGAGGTCTGACCTGGAAGCAGTTTGGCGGGACTCATCCTGGTCCGGCGGGTAACCAGCTGGCCGCCGATCTGGCCACGTCGGTACTGTCCACTGGCTGGAACGGCATTGATACCGCTCAGCTGGAGCCGCTTGCACATGAGCTACCAGGTGAGATGTTATTGTCGTCGTCCTTTTCGAACGGTGTCCTGTTGCCACTGGATCGGGTCCGGCACGATTCCCGCTGGAAGTTCAGTGAACCGGACTGGCAGAATATTGCGGGGAATAAACGTGGGCGATTTTTGGGCACATCGCTGCTGCATTCAAACGCTCCGGGGGCTGTTGCATCAGTTGCCTTCAACGGCACCGCTGTCGGCGTCTATGTGTTGGCAGGGCCAGATGCCGGTCAGATTGAGTTTCGAGTTGATGATGGCGAGTGGAATACCGCCGAGCTGTATCATCGATTCAGCAAAGGTCTGCATTATCCTCGCACCGTTGTCCTTGCCGCTGGACTGAAACCGGCCGCTCACAACGTAGAATTCCGAGTGGCCGTCACTCAGCACGCGGAAAGCAAAGGAACTGCAATCCGTGTACTCGCAGTGGCCGTCAATCGACGCGTAACATCCGGCAGCTAACGCCGCTTAGGTTACCTGGACGGGCCGCCCGCGTCGTATTCTGTAGGGATCGGGGCGACCCGTATCGTTTGGACCGGTTCTGCTGGCGTCGTCTGGTTTTGCGCAGCGGCGTTTCACAACGTCCGATAATCCACCAGAGCAGATTGCAATACGGCAGCATTTCCACAGGAGGCCACTATGTCCAAGTCCATGAATGTCCTGGCTCTTGTACGTGATGAACACCGGTTTGTTTTTCTGTATGACGACAACAGCGTGGAAGCGATGCTGACGACCCTCAGCCAGTATGCCAGCGACCCGGAGCTGGAATTTACCTGGTACGATGCAGGCATGCTGGCACAACGGGTTCGGCGAATGCTGGAACAGCAGCAGTTTGAGGAACAGATGGAAGATTTTCCTCACGCCTTCTGATTCCTTTCCTCTGTCGAGTTCCCCGGATGCAAAATGCCGTTCCTTCGTTTCTGAATTATCTGAAGGTTGAACGCAACTGCTCTGAGTTGACCATCAAGTCGTACACGGACGATCTCAGTCATTTGTCCGAGTTCATACAGGAGCAGTATGGAAACGTACCGCGGCCTTCCGGCATTGAAGTCAGTCATTTGCGCAGCTACGTCGCTTATCTTCACGAGTGCGGGTATGCCCAGGCGACCGTAGCGCGACGATTGGCCTGTCTGCGTAGTTTTTTCCGTTACTGTCAGCGGGAAGGTCTTTGCGATTCAAATCCTGCCAAACCGCTTCGTACCCCGCGAGCCGGAAATAAGCTGCCCCATTTCCTGACGACCGATGAAGTCGGGCGACTATTGTCGGCGCCGCTGGCAACGAAGGACGACGGTCTGCGCGACCGTGCTATTCTTGAGACGATCTATTCCGCTGGCCTCCGAGTCGCTGAGGTGGTTGGTCTGGATCTCCAGGATTACGACCGTTCGTCCGGCATTCTTCGAGTGCGGGGAAAAGGCCGCAAGGAGCGGATTGCTCCGGTTGGCAGTTTCGCCACCAAGGCAATCGAACGCTGGATGGCCGTGCGAAAGCCTGACGCGAATGCTGATGAGACTGACCAGTCGGCGCTTTTTCTGAATCGTTTCGGACGGCGACTGACGACTCGAAGCATCGGGCGGATGCTCGAAAAACACATTGTGACGGCCGGATTGTCACAACAAACGTCTCCGCACACGTTGCGGCACAGTTTTGCAACGCATCTACTCGATGGCGGTGCGGATTTGCGAAGTGTGCAGGAATTGCTGGGCCATAAGAGTTTGACCACCACACAGATTTACACCCATATCAGCACTCGTCGACTGCGCGAAACGTACGAAGCGGCGCATCCTCACGCCCAGTCATCTGAGCAGACATGACCGACGTTCATTGATCTGCATCCAGCGCCAAGGCGCAGAGCCGAATCGTGTGTCAGTTGCTATTTTTGCTGCCTACCAAGTGCGGGGCCGTTATCCGGTGGCATCGAGGCATGCCAACTCAGTACTTCCGTTGTAAGGCGGGCGACGATATCAGGGTGCTGGCGACCAAATTGCTTTTGTTTTGACACGTCGTTCGCCAGATCGTACAGTTCCTGGTTGCGACCGTCGTAGTCACAGTAAAGCTTCCACTGGCCGCTGCGGACAGCGAGATCAGGAAGTGCCGAATAGTGCCGGAACGTCTCTCGATCCGGTGGTCGGCGAAAGAATAAGGGCTTCGTTCGGGCAGCTTTTGATTTTCCGAGTAGTGTGTCTGCCAGATTCTCTCCGTCAAATAACACTCCCTTCGGGGCGGGGGTGCTGGTGATGGACAACAGTGACGGAACCAGATCAATAGTCGAAAAAACCGACGTGTGGTTACGGCTGCCCTGAGCTGTTTTGGGCATCAGGCCCGGAGCCCACGCAATCAGCGATGAACGGATGCCTCCTTCATAAAGTGTCGCTTTGTGTCCGCGCAACGGAGCAGCGGAGCCAAATCCGACTTCCGGGCCGTTATCAGAACACACAAGTATCACTGTGTTGTGTACAAGTGACTTACTGTTCCGGACGTAATTGAAAATGACACCTAACTGCTGATCCATCGTTTCCAGCACGGCAAGATACAGCGTGCGATCCTTTCCATCGCCCCACTTTTCCAATGGGGGGGCATCGGAGTGTGAACGTCGTCGGGCCATAGATTGAGATAAAACGGTTGGTTCTGTGATCCCGCGAATTTGGCGAATGTAAGAGCGGCTTCGGTGAATTTTTCGGTGACATAAGCTCGGTCGTGCCAGATGACGGGGCCGTGTCCAAGAGTGTCGGAACCCAGATTGTGCGGTGCCGGCGATTTGCGATTTGGGGAATACTTCAGCGGCAGGACACGAGCACCCAGGCCTTCGAAATTCGTAATGGATTCATCGAATCCGTATTCTGTTATCAACGGCGCTTCGTGAATGTTTCGCTGGCCTCCCATATGCCATTTCCCAAAGTGGCCAGTCGCATAGCCGGACTGTTGCAGCGATCGCGACAACATGGGAGCTTTCACGTCCAGCCAGTTGGCCATGCCACGCTGCTCGTTGCTCCTGCGGTTGTTGAGATATGAACTAATTCGCCATCTCTGGGGGTATTGCCCGGTCGATACGGCTACACGCGACGGGGAACAGATGGGTGAGTTGACATAGAACTGCTCGAACGCGATTCCCTCGGCGGCAAGTTGGTCGATGTGCGGTGTCTTTGCGTCGTCGTTGCCAAAGCATGAAAAATCGGACCACCCCATGTCGTCAATGAAGACCAGAATGATGTTGGGGCGGTGGTGCTCGACTTCGGCTGACGCGACAGCTGTGGGTGCGCAGAAAGCACCGCCAAGCAGGTACATCAGAAAACCGAACCGAGCTGCGGGGAGGCAAGTCGGCAGCTTGTGTTTAATGTGCATGTTCAGGTCGACCTGGTACGGAATCGAACGTTCTCCGCGGCGTCGCGAATATGGCTGATAAAGGTACCTTCGCCAGGAAATTCCACAAGGTTCGCTGCAGCGAATTGGTCCACATCTTTGTCGGCGCTTCAAAAAGAACGTGTTCCTGTAATTTGCACACGGAATCCGCGCGCGTATGACGTTATTATGTCTGTGATAGAAACGATACGTATCCAGTGAAGCAAAGCATTTTCCATTGAGCGAAATAACCCGCCTTTCGGTGGCATGTCGCACAGTGACTTCGGAGTTCTGGCACTGAGCGGAGGAGCTGGGATGTTGGAGAACGATTTAATCGAAACGGGACCATTTACATGAGCAGCGATTTCGGCGAAGACAAACGCCCAAAGCGCCTTCTGCTCCAGGATGCCGCTCGACTGCAGGACGTCGAAGTAAAACACGATCGTGTTCGGCAGTTGCTGAATTCCACGGGCAGCGATGCGTTGCTGCTGCAGAATCCTGAAAATATTGCCTGGTTTACTGCGGGAGCAGACCTGTTGCGATGCACCTCCGGGAGCTGCACCACCAGTCTGTTTGTTACGTCAGACGCCCGGCTGTTTGCGACAAACTCCATTGATTCAGCTCAGATTTTCGAACGTGAAGCGTTCGGTCTTGGGTTTCAGCTAAAGCAAAGAGAGTGGTTTCAGCCTCATCACGAACTGGTCAGAGATTTGTGTCGAGGTCGAAATGTTGTCTGTGATGAAAGCATCAGCAACGCAACATTTGACGCAGATGTGGTGCGGTCTATGCGTTTGCCGTTAACCGAACTTGAAGTGGCCCGAATGCGACTGCTTAGCCGAATCGCCGTGCACGCAGTCGAAGCCACCGGCCATAATCTTCGTCCCGGTGCCACGGAGGCTGAGGTGGCCGGTGAAATAAGTCACCGTCTGTTAAAGCGGACTGTGGCCGCTGTCCGAATTCAGGTTTGTGCAGATGGCCGCAACGAGCGGTATCGGCACTGGACCTTCGGCGAACAGCCGATTGAGAATTTCGCCGTGCTTTCCTGTGTCGCTCGTAGATGGGGACTGCATGTCGGAGTGACGAGGACCGTCTGCCTGGAGACTGTCCCGGAGGACCTGTGGAAAGTCTTCCAGCGAGTATTGTTAGTGCATGCCACCGGCGTCTTTTTCTCCCGTCATGGGCAAACACTTGGCGACGTATGGACAAAGGTGCATCGCATTTACGAAAAATTCGGCATGGGCAACGAGTGGCAATTGTCGGACCAGGCCGACGTCATCGGCTACAGTTTGAGTGAATGTCAATTAACGCCGGACTCGGATTATCGTTTGCAGGCTCCGGCTGCCGTGTTCTGGCATTCGTCTGTCGGTCCGGCCCTTGTTGGCGACACGGTTCTGGTGCACGAGTCGTCGAACGAGCAACTGACAATGTCGTCGTCCTGGCCGCAGGTTCCCGTTCAGGTGAAGGGACGGGAAGTTCTTTGTCCCGGCATCCTTCGAGTGCGAATGGCGAGTGTACAGTGCGATTCATCCGCAAAAACAGAAGCTGCGACGGCTTCTCTGTTCGACTGCCCCGAACCTCCGCAGCAAGAATCTCCTGTTCAGGTGGAATCCGTCTGGGAGCTGGAGCTCCCCGCCGTCAGTTCGGGGCGGATAGACAACCGGTAGTTCTGACATCATGCGACGCCGCGACAGTTTGAATCTGTCGTGTTTCCCGTGACTGCGCGAATGTCATGTAATCGTTCTGGCAGCTCTTCGTCATTAATGTGCTCTATCGCACATGATGCGCAACAGGTGATCATGCCGATGATACCCAATGACACGAACATGTTGTGCCAGAGATGGGAAAGATCACGGCCTTTCTGTTGAACCCTTGCGTGATCTGGCGGGTGTGGCGAATACTGTCCGGCGTCAATACGGGGATTCGCATCAATAATGCCATGGGGGATGGTATATTACACCCTGATTGGAGTGTTAGTCAGTTTGCAGATTGTGGTCTGTGGCATTTATGGGGATGGCGTTGTCCAGTAAAAAATACCGTTACCGATGCAACTTTTGCAGTGAGAACCTGGTCAAGGCGGACTTGACTGGCATCGATTACCTGATGTTGCCCTTTCTTTTTCGCCCGTTTCAGTGTCCGTACTGCTTCCGTGTCGTGCGTCGACCGCTGGGCTGGATCGGTTGGCTGTGGCCATTCCGCTAGAATGGCCGAGTCCTTGGTACGGGGAATGCCGCGTCGCACGGTTTTTCCCGCCGCTTCGTGGTGTTGGCGTCCTCGGGGCAGTGCTGTGAGCCAACTGGCGTTCCGTCGTGGAGTTCGACGGTGTGAGCGCACAATCAAACGGGGGATCGGACATTGATTCTGGCCGACGGAATGATCGGTCCTGAATGTCCTGATCATGGCAGTCTCTGCTACAGACAGTCTGTCCGGCCCTGTGCCTTGAGTTTCGCCAACAGCTCTTTGATTCGCTCTGAATCCCGTTTGTGCGCCACCAGTGTCGCATCTTCAGTCTGTACGATGATCAGATCGCTGACGCCGAGTGTTGCGACCAGATGGTTTTCCGGCGTTCGAATAATGCAGTCTTTCGTGTCGATCCCCACGAAAGGCCCATCGATTGTGTTCCCTGACTCGTCCTGATCTGCCAGTCGGGGCACGGCCAGCCAGCTGCCGACGTCGTCCCAGGTAAACGGAGCTTCGATTACGGTGGATCCCGTTGCCCGTTCCAGGACGGCACAGTCTATGGAGATACTGTTCATTTGAGGGAACTCTTCATCCAGCATCCGGTCGTAACCGTCCTGGCCGATGACCTGCGCAACGCGCTGCAGGCGTTCATATGTATCTGGTTCATGCTGTTGCAGCTGATTCAGAATCGTCTGAGCCTTCCAGCAAAAGATGCCACAGTTCCAGTAAAAGCTGCCCGACGAGACGTATTCTTCGGCCAGCTGCAATTGAGGTTTCTCATGGAACGCAACAACCTCGAAGGCGCGTTCGACGTTCTGTAGCGAGGAACCTCGTTCGATGTATCCGAACCCGGTTGATGGGAATGTGGGAGCGATTCCAAACATCACCAGACGATCCGGAGTTTCCTGAACCACAGCAGTCGCCTGCTTTACGGCGTTCTGAAAATCATCGGATGTCGAAATCACATGGTCGGCCGGCATGATCAGCATGATGGCGTCCGGATCACAATGGACCGCGTGTATAGCTGCAAGGCCCACGCACGGTGCCGTATTGCGTGCCTGTGGTTCAACCAATACGTTCTTCGAAGGGATTTCGGGCAATTGCTGGCATGTCGCAGTGGCCTGAATTGCATTCGTGACAACCCACGAATGTTCCGGCTTAATCAGCCCGTGACATCGATCGACGGTCTGTTGAATCATGGTGCGGTCACCAGACAGCTTCAGCAGCTGTTTCGGCATTTTTTCCCGACTCTGAGGCCAGAAACGAGTGCCACTTCCTCCAGCCATGATCACAGCGTGCAACATTTCGATTCCTTTCGACGGGAGAACTCACGCCTTTAACTTCCATATATCTCCAAGCCTGGCCGATGGTAGACGTTATCACAAGATTCGTCCAGAAGTGAATGTGCTGGTCACAAATCGATCGCCTGGTCGGTCTGGATTCCTTCATCGGCGCCCAACGGCTATCCTTTGCCGGCTGAACTGTGAATTCGACTGCTTGCCGACTGCGTATTGAACTCTTGATTGACGGGGATCGACGTTATGCCATTGACTCAAGTTGTTTCGTCCCGGTGTTTACGCCTTGCGGCGTTGGTTTTCATCGCGGGATTGAACCTTCATTGCGCCTCAGGGCAGGATACGGACGGAGTGTCGGCGGCACCCGTTGAGTCGGTCGAGAGTCCGGCAGAACGTGGCCTTGTTCAGCAGTTCAATGATGCACTGGAGCCTGTCGACAGCTTTTTCGGCACGGTCAACGGCTACATTGCAACTGTCATTTTCTATCCGGTGCCCCTCGGAGGTGACGACTCGATTCCGGCTGCTGTTCTGGTTTTGCTGCTGGGAGCGACGTTCTTTACCATCCGAATGGGTTTCATCAACGTTCGCGGCTTCAAGCATGCGGTCATGGTGACGGCTGGGAAGTACGACAATCCTGATGATCAGGGAGAGGTGACTCATTTTCAGGCCCTGACAGCGGCATTGTCGGCCACCGTGGGACTGGGCAATATCGCGGGTGTCGCGATCGCCATCTGTATCGGCGGGCCCGGCGCGACGCTGTGGATGGTTCTTGCCGGGTTCATTGGCATGTCATCAAAGTTTGTCGAATGCACTCTGGGGCAGAAGTACCGCGAGGAGCGCCCCGACGGGCGCATTATGGGCGGAGCCATGTACTACTTGTCTCGAGGCTTGCCGGAGCTGGGCCTCGGAGGACTTGGCAAGGTCCTAGGAATCATGTTCGCCATCCTGTGCGTAGGCGGATCCTTCGCAGGCGGCAATTCATTCCAGGTGAAAATGTCTTTGGGCGCCGTCGCGCAGACGCTGCCGTTTCTGGCAGCTCCGGAAGTCGCTGGCGCCGCCGATTACCGCTGGATATACGGATTGCTGATGTCGGTCGTGACTGGCATGGTGATCATTGGCGGAATTCGCCGCATTGCTTCCGCCGCAGAGAAAATTGTACCGGCAATGTGTGGCATATACGTGGCGGCTGCTCTGGTGATTCTGTTGAAAAACATAGGACAAATTCCGGCGGCCCTGCAGTTGATTGTGAACGACGCGTTTACCGGTACGGCGGTTTCCGGAGGACTGGTCGGAGTGCTCGTCGTTGGATTTCAACGGGCCGCGTTTTCCAACGAAGCCGGAGTCGGGTCAGCTGCGATTGCTCATGCAGCAGCCAAAACTGAATATCCGGTTCGTGAAGGCATGGTCGCGCTTCTGGGCCCGTTCATTGATACTGTCGTCATCTGCACAATGACAGCACTGGTGATTGTGATTACCGGGGCATGGGACCCCGTCCAGAATCCCGAGTTTGCCAGTCTGATCGAATCCAAGAATGGAGCCGCCCTGACATCGGTTGCGATGGACCAGCAGATTCCCGGATTTCGATATGTGCTGTCCGTAGCCGTCGTGCTGTTTGCATTTTCGACGATGATTTCATGGTCCTACTACGGTGAACGTTGCTGGGCGTTTCTGTTCGGTGACAATGCCTCAATGTCTTATCGCATAATATTTCTGATTTTCACCTTCCTCGGATCGATTGTGTCTGCGACCAACGTTCTGGACTTTGGTGATCTGATGATCTTTGGGATGGCGATTCCCAACATCATTGGTGTCGTGCTGCTGTCCGGGAAGGTGCGTAAAGATCTGGATGAATATTGGCAAAAACTAAAGAACGGTGACCTTGAGGTCACTGAACAGTAGTCCTTCGCTGAATTAGGCGAGTGAAGACCTTCGTTTACAAATCGTACCAGGAGCCTGGGATGTCGTTTACCACTTCAAAAATTGTGGTGCCGGTTGATTTTTCCGGTGAGTCACCACACGCGATTGCAAATGCCATAAGAATTGCGGGAGACGCGTCGAAGCTGCATCTGGTTCACGTGTTGCTGCCGCTGGACACTGTTTCACCGGGCGTGCTG
This sequence comes from Fuerstiella sp., assembly GCA_029247265.1. Classification (GTDB taxonomy): domain Bacteria; phylum Planctomycetota; class Planctomycetia; order Planctomycetales; family Planctomycetaceae; genus Fuerstiella. Next base: position 4,967 of record JAQWLN010000235.1, on the reverse strand, counting down.
CTGGGAGATGTGAGCGATGATGCGCGGCGCAAAACGGTTACTGAGAAGTTGAACTCGCTTGCAGCCGAACATGGTGCGGCGGAAGCCACCATGTCTGTGCTACTGGGCACTCCGGGAACGGAAATTGCCGACTACGCCAAAGATCAGGGCGCTGATCTCATTGTCATTCCCTCGCACGGCTACCATGGGGTCAAGCGCATATTCCTGGGTTCGGTTGCTGAACGAGTCATTCGACATGCGGAATGCAGTGTGCTGGTCTTGAGGCGTTCTGACGCCGACTGAGAGATCTGCAAGTGGCTGGTGATGCCACCTTCAGACACAAAATTGCCTGCGACCGAGTACGGGCCGTGTTGCCATCACCGAAACGTTTGCCGTCAGGAACGTCCAGCGTTGTCGGGGCCCGGGATCTGAGCGATGTCTGGTGCTTACTGAGCTTCCCACCGGCTGGGATTAATCCCTGTCGCTTCAGACCGCATTCCGGCAGGTTTGTGTTCCTGCTCGAAGGCCTGCCCGGTTGTGTTGAGGCTTTGGAGATAGGGTTTCGCGATCTCCGGGGCCGCCGCAACAAGAGCTGGATTCCAGTCATCAACCGGCTGAACAGGTCCTGCCCACGCCGGGCGATATCCAAAATGCAGCAATTCCCGGGAGCAGGTGTCACGATTCGGATGGCTGCCATGAAACAACAACGACGGAATGATCACGGCCGAACCAGCTGGGACCGTCAGTGAGATTTCTTCCGGGTGGGACTTGTAGCGCACGTACGGGCTGGCTTCAGCGTGAAACGACAGGTGTGAACGCGGGATCAGTCGAAACGGAGCTCGCTGCGTGGTCAGGTCGTCTAGGTAATAGAGAACTCGTACCAGTCGCGGACAACTTCCTTCGTAACCAAAAAGGTTTGATCCGTGTGGCTGTCCGTCCGTGTGCATCGAAATACCCGGGCACCCCGGTAACGACCGCTGAAAAAAGCCCCGTGTGAACACGATATCGTCGCCCATTAGCTCCCTGAGGAAATCCAGCATCGGTGGATATCCGATCAACTCCGCTGCAACGCGACTGCTCCATTGCGGCTGCTCAACCGACCGAGTCTGCTGAGTGCTGTAATCGGTGTGCGACATCTCCACGTCTGCCAGCTCCGCCTTGACTGACTCAACCACATCGGGAGTCAGAATGGATGGCAGAACAATATACCCTTCGACCTCAAGATGCCGAATCTGCTCGGCACGTGACATTGATGAGAAATCCGTCTCATCAATATTCATGAAGTCGACCTCCGGACGGAAGTCCGCTGACGGGCCTTCAGATGACGTCATGGGCGTAACACGGCATAAATGAGCAATACCCTCGCTGAAACGACCCCAAACTCAGGCGGACCGAAGGGCTAGTCCAGATCCGGAACTGCAAAAGGATCAACCACCTGTGGTTTTTGAATCAATCCAGAGCGAATTGCACTAACGGGAACACGTCGTCGGACGGCCCGACCGTTTTCCAGCACGCGAATTTTCTTAATGTTTCGCTTGAATAATCGGCGAGAAACACCAGTGGTTTGCCGACCGTTACCGCCGAGATACTTTGGTTTACCGCGCTGAGTCACGCTGTTTCCGTGTACTGGCTTGATATCACCATACAGGGCTTCCAGTTTGGCTCGTTTCTGGCGTTTGTTTTTCTTCAGCGTGCTCATTGTTATAACTTGTTACTGACTAACAACTTGTATTGTTGAGGTGACCCCGGTGAAGGGGCCGATGGTGCTGAATTCCGTACGGGCACCTAAGAACCGAGAAGGCTAACCATTCAACGACGGAAGTTCAATTCTGAATTCTGCTTACGTTGGCAGGATTCCCTGATCATCGACACGGCTGACCATTACTGAGAGCAAATTCGTCCGGATAATCCGCTATTCGTGTCTCAGAGCCTCAATCGGATCCAACTTCGCGGCCGCCTGGGCGGGGTAAATTCCGAAGATTATGCCGATACCGACAGAGATAAAGAAGGCCAGGGGCAGACTCCAGGGGACAGGTTCCGGTCGCATCTCAGAAAACATTTGAGCGAAATCACTGCCGGCTTTGCCGCCCTCAAAAATGAAGCTTTCAACCAAGCTGCGAATCCCCGCAAAGGCGATCCCTGTTGACAGCCCCAGCAGGATTCCGATGATTCCCCCGGTGCCGGACAGCACGATGGTTTCCGTGAGAAACTGAACGGTGATATCGCGTCGTTTCGCTCCCAGTGCCCGACGAATTCCGATTTCTCGAGTTCGCTCGGTCACTGTTGCCAACATGATATTCATGATGCCGATGCCCCCGACCAGCAGGCTGATGGCTGCAATGGACCCCAACACGACGTTGAAGATGATGCCCATCTGTTCGGCCTGCTTCAGCAACTCCAACGGGACTGTAATGGCATAGTCTCCGTCATCTTTATGGTTGCGTTTCATGCTCTCACGAATGACATTCGCTGTCTCGACCACACGGTCCTGCGCATCGACTCGCAATGTAATCTGACTCAATTCCCAGTATTCCGAACTGAATGACCCGGCAGTGCGGTCAATGTTCAGGTCACCCATCCGCACGCGCATGGTTTCCAGGGGAACATAAATATCCTGGTTATAGTCCTGCCCCGACATGCTGCCACCGATCGCCGCGCTTGCCTGTCGCGGAATTGTGACACCTACAATGCTGTAAAACTTATCTCCGATGCGGACCGATTGTCCTACGGGATTTTCATACTGGAATAATTCGTCGGCTGTGCCGGACGCAAGGACCGCGACGTTTTTTTTCTGCTGTCGATCGTCATCGGTGATGAATCGGCCCTGGGCCATATTCAAATGATTGATGTCCAGATAATCGGCCGTGCAGCCAACGATCCGAGCTGTGATGTCATGTTGGCGATGCCGCGCCGCTTTGGTCAGTTCGCGAATGGGAATGGCCTGCGTAATCGTGGGAATCGTCTTGTTTAGCAGGTCGAAGTCCTTGCGCAGGAGGCCGTACCGCAGAACAGAAGCGCCACCACTATTGACGGCACTTTCCGGGGGAGGTTTGACACTGCGAACGATAATGTTTGTTGCCCCGAGCTTCAGAACCTGTTTCTGCGCCTGTTCTTTGGCCCCCCGCCCAATGGCGAGCATAGCGATGACTGAGGAAACCCCCAGGACCATGCCCAGCATTGTGAGACCTGCCCGCAACTTGTGCAGCATTAGGCTCTTCATTGCGAGCTGAATTGTTCGTATGAGGTTAGGCATTGCGTTTGCCGTGAGGCGAAAGTTCTGGCGGTTGCTCAATCATTTCGAAGAGCTGGATTGTGTTTGTTCTTGATATCAGCGGACCCTAACCAGGGAACAGACCTTCGCCTGCGACCACGCCGTCCTTCATGAATATTTGTCGCTTGGCAAGTTTCGCGACAGAATTTTCGTGAGTGACCATGATGATGGTGCGGCCTTCGGCATTCAGCTTGCACAGCATGTCCATGATTTCCGCCTCTGTCGCGGAGTCCAGATTTCCGGTCGGTTCGTCTGCCAGAATAATCTGTGGGTCGTTTACGAGCGCTCGAGCAATGGCGACTCGCTGCTGCTGGCCACCGGACAGCTGAAACGGACGATGGTCCAGGCGGTCACCAAGGCCCACCATATCACCAAGTTCTTCAATGCGTTTCCGGTCCTTTGCGGATATCGTGGGATACCCTTTGCGATAGTGCAGGGGCACCTCGATGTTTTCAACCACCGTGTACTGAGGAATCAGATTGTATGACTGAAAAATGAAGCCAATCATTTCGTTGCGAATGGCGGATAGATCGTCGTCCGAAATCGATGACACCGGACGCCCACCGATGATGTATTCGCCGTGAGTTGGCCGGTCCAGTGCCCCCAACAGGTTCAGCAGCGTGCTTTTGCCACTGCCGGATGACCCCATGATTGCCACGAAGTCCCCGTGCGGAAAATCAACAGATACTCCGCGCAGAGCCTTCACGACGACGGAACCAAGGTCGTAGTGTTTCTGGATGTCGATAACCTGTGCGGCGAATTCCATATTTGTTCGGGCGGGCAACGTTGTTTAGTGAAACGGCAAGAGAAGCAGCGGCAACACGACGGGCGAATGGCTTACGTATCTGCGTGCCCGGCAGCTTCCCTCAGCCAGAAAACACTGATGAGGTAAAGCTGATCTAGCGGTCTGCAAATGCCTGCTTTAGCTCTTCCAGGGTGATGCGGCCGTCTCCATCCTTATCGTTCTTGGCAAAATTGCCCTGAAGATCACTTTCGTCCTTGGTAATCGCACCATCCTTGTTCTTGTCAATTCGCTCAAAGATCGCCTTCGGATCGGGTGGTCCCCCGCCTCCGGCGTTTTTTCTGGCTCCAGGGCCACCCGCCTTGCCTTTACCGCCACCTTTACCTTTAGTACTTCCCTTACCTTTTGCACCGCCGCCTCCGGGGGTCCCGGCCGGTCGTTCGGGAGTTGCCACGCGAGGTCGAGCCTCTTCTTCGTCGCCCAGCAAGCGTATCTCAAGCTCGTTGATTTCCCGAGAAAAATGCGTGCGTGGATTCATCACCACTGTTTCGTCTTCTGCCACTCCGTCCAGAATTTCCATATACTCGTCGTTGGCATCCCCAACCTTCAGCTCACGGCGTTCCACTTCGTTCCCCTTGGCAACAAATGTGTAGAAGTTGCTGGCCAGCGAAAGGACAGATTGTACCGGAATCTGCAGGATGTCTTCCTCCCGGTCGTCCACGATGATGCGAATCTCAGCAGTCATGCCTGGCTTCAACTGACGTACCTGTTCCTGGGAGTCTGTGATGCGAATACCCGCCTCGTATTCTTTCAGGTCCGTGTTCGGCCAGCTTCCGGGAACCGGTACAGAAGACACCGTTTCCAGGACTCCGTGAAACATGATCGTGGGCAGAGCATCGATAGCAATTTCAACTGGCTGGCCGATCATAATTCGACTGATACGTGATTCATGAATCCGGGCATCGATTTTCATTT
>JAQWLN010000197.1 GCA_029247265.1 Fuerstiella sp. | reverse complement strand
CGCCGAAGCCAGTCGGCAAATACTGCCTTTTTCAGAGCCGCAGTAAGCATAGTTCAGTTGAAGAATGATTTCTCCGCTGCCGACTGCTTCGGCTAATGGCACTGCAAATGATGCACGACCGGCTTCAACAACTGCCGGGCTACGTCCGTCTGTCGCATCAGGAGCAAGAATGGGATCACCACCGAGCTGAAAAAGTTCCCACGTGACGGGGGCAATTGAATTCAACTTGTGGCCATCCGGAATGTTCAGATCAACCACAACGTTGAACGACTTGTCGAGCTTGATACTTTGGTCGGAAATGGCGATCGCACGTTCGGTATCCGGCGCCGAGCGGTGCGGCTTTCGCCGCGGAGGTTCGAGCTCCGGAAGTTTCATGACCGACATTTCCTTCGTCGTCAGGTTGACGCGGCAGATGCGGTGATTATTGGTGTCAGCAATGTACAGGTGTCCGGCAGCGATGCTTAGACCGGCTGGCTCGTTCAGTTCTGCCGGTGAAACTGACGCTCGGGCACTGCCCGTGCCAAGCCAGGTGGTGACTTCACCTGACGTCAGATCGATGTGCCGAATCTTGTGATTGTAGGAATCTGCCACATAAAGCGAAGTGCCCTGCAGGGCCACACCGAGTGGGTGTTGTAAACGAGCGTCTGCACCCTTCGCATCGATGTCGCCAAACGCGAACAGCGACTGCCCCCGTGGAAGTTCCGATGTTCCGGCAATGGTGGACACTTTTCCCGATTCATCGACTGGTACCTGACGGATCGCAGAGCCTTCGCTGTCGGCGACGTAGAACAGGGTTCCTTCATTGTTCGGTGCAAGTCCGGAAGGCTGCGCGAATGCTGATTCCATCAGGGATCCATTAACGACGTCCTCACGAGCGCTGCCAGCGTGCACTTTGATTTCGTTAGTGCCAATGGCGTGAGACCAGATCTGGTGCGGGCCGGCCATTGCGATGTACAGAATGCCATTAATGTAGCACAGTGACCATGGGCTGTTCAGCTCGGTTTTCAGCAGTTCGCCGTGAACATTGCGAGGTCGCCCCTGGACACCGGTCCCCGCCAGTGTTTCCACAGACGCGGTCTGTAGATCGACAGTACGCAACAGGTGATTTTCTGTGTCCGCCACGTACAGAGTTTCGCCGACCAGGGCCATGCCCTGAGGGTGGTCGAATTCGGCTGTCGAGAATGAACCATCGGAGCATCCAGGCTGTCCGGAACCGATTGTCTGCAGCAACTTTCCTTCCAGATCCGTGACGACGATCCGGTTGTGATTGCTGTCAGAGATGAACAGTCGGTTCGACTTGGCATCAGCGATGATCTTTCCTGGATACCTGAGGGCTGTTGGCTTTGTGTTATCGGCTTCCAGGTCGAAGACAACCGGAGTTTCGTCCAGTGTTCCCTTCCAGCGATGGTACTCGATCACTTTACTGATGACCGTATCAAACAGTTCCCGATTGCCTTCACCACCCTGCGCACCAGCGAATTTTCCTTCCGGGTCAATCAGCGCCAGAGTGGGCCACGCGCGCGTCCCGAACTTGCGCCAGATCAGCATCTCGCTGTCGTTCACGACCGGGTGTTTGATTTCGTAGCGAAGAATTGCGTCGCGAATATTCTGCGACAGTTTTTCGTTGTCAAATTTCGCCGAGTGCACTCCGATGACGACCAGCTCATTGGGATATTTTTCCTCCAGATACTTCAGGTCTGGCAGCACGTGCATGCAGTTGATGCAGCAATACGTCCAGAAGTCGAGCAGCACCACTTTCCCTCTCAACGCCTTCAGGTCAATCGGTGTGGAAGTGTTCAGCCATTCCACGCCCCCGTCCATGATGCCAGGTGGCACCGCCACCGCGTCGGGGAACGGATTGGATGGTTCGGGAGGGGCATCCCCGGGGAGCTGCTGTGTTTTCGCAGCGGTGGTCTCGGGCGTCGCCGGTGCCGTTTCATCAGCATCTGCTGCATGTTGCGTGACGGCGGAGACAAAGAACAGCGACAGTGAGATTAAGAGAACGCGGCGTTTCATGAGATTGGCTCGTTACCGTTTCTGGTGTTAAACCTTCGATGGCTCGCTGGACTGATTGTTTTGAACCGTTGTGGGTTTTTCATAACCGAACCGTTCAAAAGCTGCTCGCAACTCGTCGTATACGCGATTGACCCAATACGGATCATCGTGAAACTCATTCTTCTTATATCGCTTTAACGATTCCAGTTCAGGCTGCAGCGCCTTTTCCAACTCGGCGAATCCCGGCAGCTCCAGTCCTTCGTAGGCGGATCGCAGTTCACCGACCGGATCCTGCTCCATTTTCTCGAACGAGATTTCATGAAGACGCCCTTTGGGAATCAATTCACGGTCTTTCTCGTATTTTTCGAAGCCGTAGCGATACGTACTGATCACTTCTTCTTCGGTGCCTTCATAGACGCTTTTCCCCAGGGTGTTCTCATCGATCATGCGATGGCGCAGATGACACGATGAGCGAAAGACGTTGTACGGATTCCGGTGAATGTAAAGAAAACGTGCATCGGGGAACATTTCGAGCAATGTCGGGATGTGATATGTGTGAATCGGCGACTTCATCATGATGCGTTTGGACGACGCAAAGGTCTGCTTCTTCACCAACAGCATTAAGCTGTCTTTCCAACGCTTCAGTTCGTCCGGGGGCAGTTCATCAAGTTTGAGGGCTCGCCAGAATTGAGACGGATCGTGGGGGTGTGACAACAGCATGCATGAAGACACCTGTGCCATGATACACAGCGACATGTCGTCTTCCTGGGGCGCATCCCACGAGACCTTAATGTTGTCCATCGGCCGGTTCTCCGGCACAAAGGGGGCCGTCAGGGTGGTTACGATTTTCTCCGTTAGCAGGAAATGCCACGGGAAAAGTGCGCGATACAGGCCAAGGTGTTGAAACTGAGGATCCCACGACAGCAGCGTCTGCAGCAGCGTGGTACCACTGCGCCAGTAGCCCAGAACGAACAGCGGTGGGTGTTCGACTTTTGTGTTCCGCACCCGGCGACCGTAGACAGCGGATTCAAGGCGATGCATGACTGAATTATAGACGCCAAAAACCGGTAGACTCAGAATTCGGTGCAGGCGACGCCAGTGAAGCAACGGCTTGAAGCGAAACAGCCGCCAGACCCCGGAGCAAGTCATGCCGTGCCAGAGCAGCAGGCCACCCTGAGAGTTCTTCACGGCCTTGGATTTTTCTCCAGATGTCATGCTCAGAATTTCTTCTGTCTGTTTAACTCGAGGTTCGGCGACACCACGTGATGCACGCGCGACGATACCAACAGTCCGATGACGCTATTCGTCAGTGACGCATCCTTCCGATGCGGATTTGACGTTCTTGATGTACTTATACAACGTGCCTCGCCTGGCTTTGAGCGGTGGTGCCTGCCAGGCGTCTTTTCGCTGTTTTAAGTCGTTCTCCGAAAGATCGACATTGATCTCATTTTTTTCGGCATCGACAGTGATCGTGTCACCGTTTTGAATCAGAGCGATCGGTCCGCCAACCTGAGCTTCGGGAGTGATGTGCCCTGTAATGAAGCCGTGCGAACCGCCACTGAAACGTCCGTCTGTCATCAGTGCGACATCTGCTCCCAGGCCCGCTCCCATGATGGCCGAAGTCGGAGTCAGCATTTCCGGCATTCCAGGTCCGCCCTTCGGACCTTCATATCGAATGATGACAACATCGCCTTTTTGAATTTCGTGGTTCTCCAGTCCCTTCAGCATGTCTTCTTCGCAGTCATAACATCGTGCCGGGCCGGTGAACTGCAGGCCTTCTTTTCCGGTGATCTTTGCAACGGCGCCGTCAGGGGCCACATTACCACGGAGAATTCTGAGGTGACCACTGGATTTGATTGGTTTTTCGACTGGCTGAATAATCTCCTGCCCATCACTCAGTGCGGGAAGATCCGCTACGTTTTCGGCCAGTGTCCGGCCTGTCACTGTGAGGCAGTCACCGTTGAGGAAGCCTTTTTCGAGCAGGTATTTCAGGACAGCCGGCGTTCCCCCAATGCTGTGCAGATCTTCCATTACGAAGCGGCCGCTTGGTTTGAGGTCGGCGATAAATGGAACCCGATCACTGACCGACTGAAAATCATCAATCGTGAGATCAATATCCACGGAACGGGCCATAGCGATCAGGTGCAGGACAGCATTAGTCGAGCCGCCCAGCGCCATGATCAACACCATCGCGTTTTCAAAGGCATCGCGCGTCATGATGTCACGCGGCTTGATGTCTTTCTCAAGAAGTACACGGATGGCGGCTCCGGCGTCGTAGCATTCCTGAAGCTTGGCCCGGTCTTCAGCAGGGATGGAAGAACTGTACGGCAGACTCATGCCCAGGGCCTCTATGGCGGAAGACATGGTGTTTGCTGTGTACATGCCTCCGCAGGCGCCGGCTCCGGGACAACTCTTGCGAACGATGTCCTCGCGCTCTTCGTCGCTGATGGACTCAGCAAGGTACTCCCCGTACGACTGAAATGCTGAAACAATGTCCAGCTTATCGCCCTTCGCACTGCACCCTGCCCGAATTGTGCCTCCATAGATCATGATGGAAGGGCGGTTCAGTCGTCCCATGGCCATAATGCACCCGGGCATGTTCTTGTCGCAGCCAGGCAGCGATATATTTGCGTCGTACCATTGTCCTCCCATAACTGTCTCAATGCTGTCAGCAATCAAGTCGCGTGACTGCAGAGAAAACGACATTCCGTCTGTTCCCATCGAAATGCCATCGCTGACACCGATCGTATTGAACCGCATGCCGATTAACCCCGCAGCGTCGACACCTTCTTTCACTTTTGCCGCGAGGTCCAACAGGTGCATGTTGCAGCTGTTGCCCTCGTACCAGACGCTGGAAATTCCAATCTGGGGCTTGTTCATGTCGTCGGACGTCATGCCCGTTGCGTAGAGCATGGCCTGAGAGGCGCCCTGCGAACGCGGTTGTGTGATCCGGCTGCTGTATTTGTTGAGTTCTGTCATTTTACTGAAGCAAAGGATGAAGAAATGAGGAATGGATATGCGGCGGGACTGTCAGACAGCGGATGTGATTTGGCTGGCGGAGCCGTGTCCGTCGATGAAATGCAGTCACTTCGTAGAATCTGTTGTTTGCATCTGCGGCGGCGGCCCCGACCGGCCGAATGGATCATTGACACTGATAATTCTCGGCATTGCCACCTCAAAGCGTTGCTCCTAGTGTCCAGCCAGCATACAGCACAACGCTGCAGTTCTCGACCGTATCACCGCCGAAATCGCAGCTTACAGGTTCTTCCAGGCACCTGCGGATACGTTCGATACACAGTACCTAATCCTCCACATCCGGCGCCCGTCGTGGTGCCTTGCCGGCGTCCAGGCCATACTCCAGCAACGTTTCCATGGAAATGTGTTCGATAGCTGACATATGCGTCGCTTCCAGCAGCAGTTTCGGAGCGGCTGAGGCGTCAAGGGCCTCAATCCATCGAGGCAGACAAAGGCACCACCGGTCGCCTGGCTGCAGGCCCGGAAAGTGATATTCTGGTCTGGGAGTCGACAGGTCGTTTCCTGCGTGCTTCGAAAACTCTAGGAACTCGGCGGTCATTTCCGCACAGACAGTGTGCATTCCCAGATCGTCCCCGCACGTGTCACACGTTCCGGTTCTGAAGAATCCAGTCTTCGGATCCATGGAGCAGCTGATCAGATCGCCACCGAAAACGTTTTTTGCCATCAATGAAACTCCGGACACGAGGTTAACGGTCCCGCGTTGCGACGGACCGCGATCATGGGATTTTGGTACGTATCGACTCAGTCGCCGCGGCCATGACCAATTCAGCGGCGAGCGGCCCTGTCTACGAGTCGCACCTTTCCACTGTAGCAATCACTGCCGCCGATTCCAGCAGACATCGAACGAGGCCCTTTCGCTGTCGCGCGGATGCAACGCTCAAACGGTTGCATCCGCGCGACAGATCCCTCATGCTTCTGGTGCCCAAAGCAACAATTACCTGACAAACACCGATAAAACGAAATCGTGGAGAATCCGCCCGTGAAATATGGAATGAACCTGCTGTTGTGGAATTCTGAGATTACCGAGGAACATTTTCCCGTGATCGAGCAGCTTAAGGCGATTGGCTACGATGGTGTCGAGCTGCCAATATTCAATCTGGACGGTGATAATTTCAAAAAACTGGGGACGGAGCTGGCAGAACTGGAGCTTGGTGCCACTGCAGTCACGGTCTGCACTCCGGAAGCCAATCCTATCGACCCGGACGCAGCTGTTCGAGAAGCCGGCCTGAATCATTTGAAACAGGCGATCGACATGTGTGCGTTAGCGGGGGCTACCCATCTGTGTGGCCCCATTCATTCGGCACTCGGCGAATTTTCCGGTGCCGGCTGCACTGAGGATGAATGGAACTGGGGCAAGGAAACGCTGGAGAAAGCGGCGGATTACGGAAAAGCGAACAACGTGACACTCGTCGTCGAATACCTGAATCGCTTTGAATGCTATTTCCTGAACTGTGCCGAGGACGCTGGTCGCTTCTGTCGTGAAGTCGGACATTCTCATCTAAAGACGATGTACGACACTTTTCACGCCAACATCGAAGAGAAGTCCATTACAGAAGCCGTGAAGGCATGTGCTGATCAAATGGTCCACGTGCATATCTCGGAAAACGATCGTTCGACACCCGGTCAGGGCGGTGTCAACTGGGATGAATCGTTTGCCGCCCTGAAAGAGGTCGGATACAGCGACGGCTACTTAATGATCGAAGCCTTTGGGCTCGCATTGCCGGACCTTGCCGCCGCAACTCGCATTAGGCGCGGGTGTGCTTTTTTAG
>JAQWLN010000184.1 GCA_029247265.1 Fuerstiella sp. | reverse complement strand
CTTGAAACTGATCGGCCTCTGCCTGAAGCTCGGCCGAACTGACGGTTTGTGACATAGTTGGTTCCTATATTTAGTCGAGCGACGGGACGCTCGTGCCCTCAGAGAAAATAAATGACGGGAGGTGCCACCGGCTCTGCCAGTGTTTGCGTGGCCACACGGCACAGGCACAGCCAGCGGCACACATGTTTTCAGTTCAGACGCTGCACCGTCCATTGGTTCGACACGTTACATCTTCCTGTGTTTGTAGTTGCGGGGGTGATTGAGGACTAGCGCCCTGTCGTTCAGGGTTCGTCAGTCGCTTCGTCGTCTCGTTTCCGTTTCATCGCCAGCAGACGTGACGTGGTACCGCCATCATCGATCGGCCGTTCAGATTCAGTGGGCGGTGATGCTGCCTGGGGCTGAGTTTTGGTTTCGTTGTTTGTGCTCGAACGCGGCGGAATTGATCGGGGTTGCATAGGCCGTTCAACGGGTTTCTTTCGTGGAATGGCATCCGACTTCTGCCCGGCCATCGTCGACCGAACTGATTCTGCTTTCTGCAGCAGAGCCCCCATGGTCGCGGTCGATTCATTCTTGCGGCTGGAGAACATTCGTTTGACCCATGTGAAATCCAATTGAACACGACGAACCGCTACATCCAGCGGAATCATGCAGGCCAGAGCCATTAAGAACCAGTCAAACACAGACCGCGTGCTGCGTTTACTTTCACGACGCCCGAAAATCTGTTCGGCCAGTTTCTGTGGTTCGAGTTCCGGGTCCAATTCTTCGCCACCGGTCTGGTCGGCAATCTCGCGGAGGACAATCGGATTCGCCTGAAACCGCAGGTATTCCGGTGAATACGACACGATAAAGCCACCGTAAGCAATTTCCTGGCGATCTGAACCATCAGCCGAAATCTGAACTTGATATCTGGCCTTACCCTGCAGAGGAATCGTCGTCTGATACCGCCGCGGCGCAATTTGACGAACGCCTCCGGAGTATCGGAAATCGTCGCCCGCACTGACCGTGACATTCACGTCCAGCAGTGACTCTTCCGGATGAAAGTCCTCAACGACCACAACACCTTCATTGCCATTAACGTACGTGTACACTCGAAGAAACTGTTCACGGCGAACCCGGCTGACTCGCGTCATCATCTGAGTCACCAGCTGCTGAAACTGAGTCCAGCGAATCCAGTCTATGCCCCAGTCTTCCGTCAGATCCGACGTGAATGCGGCGGTGGCCCCTAATCCGTATCGCCAGACAGCCAGTACCGGATCCACATCACTGTCTTCGGCGACCATGTCTGCTTCTGCGGGAGGAGCAGACAACAGAATTGTTGCCCGAGGATCCTCTTTCGGTGAGGTCAGCACATAACCATGCAATGGCGGCATCGATCGTATGTCACGAAGGATCGGGTCGTCGTTCATCAGCAACGGTGTAAACGTCCGCTTCTGAATCTGGCTGCGGCGCAGAGTCTTTGCTTCTTTAATAAATATCTGGGGCAACTGCCTGGGATCTGAGGGAAAGTAAAATCGGCCCCCAGTGGCGCTGGCGATGGCATTCAGCACCTGAGCGTCTCGCGGGTCATGCGGAAATACAGCAACGGTGGAAATCGTAGTTTGGGAGTCCCGAAACTCCTTCAAAATCTCGGGAGGAGGCATCGGTGGATCGCCATCGGAAATGATAATCATGTGACGACTGGCCGCATCACTCTTCAGCAGCCCCGTCAGCCCAAGCTTCATTGTACTGGTGAATTCCGGCATGTCACCAATTTGCGCGCCGTTGACTTTGGTCACAAGCTTGTCGTACTCGCTGGCTGGCGTCAGCTCAAAAACCCACTCGTCGCCGCCCATGCTGTAACCGATCGCACCAACTTCATCTTCAGCACTCAACACACGAATCGCTTCTTTGGTGATCCGTTTTGCCCAGGTATTGCCCTGCGGAAATTCACACGTATGCAGGATAATGACCAGGGCGCCTTTGGGGAGAATCTTCTTCTTGCTGATCTCCATCGAGATCGGCAGACAGTCTTCGATTGGCGAATTCTGGTAACCGCCGGGACCGAAACTGTTGGGCCCGCCGAGCATGGCAAACCCAATGCCCAGATTCCGCACAGCATCGTGAACGGCCTGCACCTGAGTGGCCAACAGAGTATCGGCCGGTACGTTGGCAAAGACGATCGCATCGTACGGCATCAGCGACAACGGGTCGTGAGGGAATTCGGTGGCAGTGACAGCCTCAACCTCTCGTTCCCCCTCCCTGAGTGCCTGTTCGACGTATTTCCATTCCTTCGGATCGCCTTTAGGATCAGTGACGATCAAAACGCGACCAGGACCATCTATGTACAGGTAATTTCGCACTTCATTGTTCTCGACACGACTATCCCTGGACGCAGGCACTTCAATGCGAGCTGTGTATTCGTAATAGCCCGGCGCATCCACCTTGATCGGAACGGCAAAACGGTTTTTACCCGCTCGGAACTCCACCGGCATGCGCTGCAGTTCTTCTCCGTTCTGCGTCAGAACGAGCGTGCCCGATCCATCCTTCAGCGATGTCAGAACGGTTGCGGCTTCATACGTTTCGCCGATACGAACAAATCGCGGCAGGTCGAGTCGTTCCAACAGCACTTCGTGGTCATACTGATAGTCAACGGGTACGACATCCACCTGAACTCCCCGCGCCTGCATTTCGGTGACTGCGTGCTTTAGTTCACCGACTGTCGCCGTACCGTCACTGATCAGAACAACGCGACCCTGATTTTCCTCCGGCAACATGGCCAGACTCAGTGACAACGACTGCTGCAGATTGGTTGCGTCTTTGCCGACCTGCGAATTCAGGTATTTCTCGAACGGAAACGTTTCCCGCGGTGGATACTCAACAGCGGGCGTACGCCCAAACACAACCAGACCGGCCTGATCCGTTGATTTTTTTTCTGCCACCGTCGTCGCGACAATCGACAGCGCCGTATCTTTCGCTTCGTTCACGGAATCAGAAACATCGACGTTGTAAATCACCGACACAACGTCACTGGTTTTCACGGCGCGAGGCAGTGCCAGGACCGCGACCAGCAGTCCGGCGATGACCAGACGAATCAACAACGCCGTGGTACCGCGACTCGCCGTAAGTCCGGAGTACCCCGCTGCCTGCATCCACCAGATCCACGGCGTCACAACCAGCAGACAGAACGCCCAGGGATAAAGAAACTCAATGCGATTCGTAAACAACAGGAACAACGTCGTCGAAGCGAAAACTGCCAGAAACGAAAATAGTGGAATCGCGGCCGTCCACCGCACCGGCTTGCGCGGCGGCGGAAAAATCCTCAACAGAATTGTCATCAGCCATTTCATGCGATCACCTCGCGACTGCCAGTTCCACAATCCGATGATTGCCGGTATCCGCCACCAAAACGCGACCGTCGGATAACACCGTCAGACTCCACGGGCTGAAGAATCCGTCCATACCGCGACTGGGGTGTCCGTAACGACCAACCACCGTTCCGTCTTCCTTCAACACTGTCAGACGAGCCGCCTTGTTTTCGATCACGAACAATCGACCGTCTGCCGTACCTCGAACATCGTAAGGAAACTCAAACGGCAAGGAATTGTCTGACAATTCAACGATCCGCAGAAACTCGCCTGAATCACTGAAGACCTGAATTCGATTATTAAATGCATCCACAGCGTAGACACTTCCCCTGCTCCACACAATTCCACTGGGTCTCTGAAACTGCCCGGGCCCCGTTCCGTGCTCTCCGAACTGTGTCACGAAAGTGCCGTCAGACGCGAACTTCTGAATTCGCTGACGGTCACCGTACTCACCAACGTATATGAAGCCGCTGGGATCCTGAGCAATCGCCACCGGATACACAAACTGGCCCGCGTCGACACCTTTTTCACCCAGCATCGATTCAACAGTGCCATCCGGGTGAAAGAACACCACTCGGTGGTAGTGTGTATCCGCTACAGCGATGCGGCCGTCCATCAACTTAACGACACCTTCCGGCCGACCATTTTCGTAGTCGGGCATGTGCCATGTCTTCAGCACCTCCCCCTTCGATGAATAGACCAGCACCCGGCCAGCATCATCCAGAGCATACACGATGTCATTCTCATCAGCGTACAGAGCACGCGGCGCCGGAATGCGGTGTCCATCGGCGGGGAGTTTCCACGCATTAAAATCAGTAACCGGAAAAGTGTCAGTAGCCAGCTCCGCGCAACCGGCTGTCAGCAATGCAGGGCCGGCGACGATCAGCATCAACACCCGAAAACCGGTGATTCGAAGATAATACGGAATTGAGATCACGACAGGTTTCCAAGACTTACACGTTGTCCGGCATGATGAACGTTGCCGATTGGCCGGTGGATGATCTTCTTTTCCTTTGAGGACGACAGATGTTTCAAATCAGTTTCAGCGTAACTGCCGATGAAACGAAAAGACAGGATCTCGAAGCCTCCATTCTCATCCTGTGTCACTTCCACTGATTCCGGTCGCAGACACAGGTCATCGTTCTTAATCGGATATTCGGGAAGCCATGTCGATAACTCGCCCGCCGCAAACCAATTCGCCGGGCCCAAAAATGAAGCAGCCTGTGGATCCGGTGGAACATCATACAATTCAGTGACAAGTCCCGTGTACATCACTCGCCCTTCGTTCAGACAAATCACCGATCCTGCTTCACTGATTACGACCTCAGGTTCGTGAGTGGAAAACACCAGCGATGCCCCATTGCGTTTCAGATGTTCTCGAATGACTTCCCAATACTGAGGTCGCCTGACGGAATCCACATGGGCCAGTGGTTCATCCATCAACAGCACGGCCGGATTTGCCGCCAGTGCCCGGGCAACAGAAAGTCGCGACTGCTCACCCTTTGACAATGCTGCCGGAACCGCTTGCTGACGATGAGACAGATCGAACTGCCCCAGCAATTTGTCTGTTATTTCTTGACATTCATCGTCCGAACCAATGGAATCACGCAGGTTCATAGCGAAAACGACTTCCAGGTGACGGCGTACGGTCAGCTGCGGCCACAACCCTCCATCCTGAGGAACCCAATACAACGGCAACGGAAACCCTTTTTCCGGCCCCGCATGAGCGCCTTCCGCGGCATTCGAAATCACACCTGACGATGGTGATTCCATCCCAGCCAGCAGATTCAGCAGGGACGATTTGCCTGCTCCCGAATAGCCAATGACCGCAGTCACACCGGCATCGATCGTCAGTGACACGGCGTCGATTCGATTGCACGAATCTCCGGCCAACACCACCTGATTGAGCTCCCACAACAGATCAGTCACGAATCGTTTTTCTCCGGCAGACGTTTCCAGACGACGGCAGCCACGCAGATCAGCCCCAGCGGAATGGCCAGTGCCAGAAATGTCATAGCAACGAGTGTTTCTGTGCGGCCGTAATGCATTTCATTGTACAACCGAACAACGATGGGTTCGAACCCGACAGGCCGCAGCATCGAGGCCACAGCCACGTCCCAGAGACACCAATGTGCCAGTACGGACGTCGCAATCAACCAGCGAACACGATCAAGCTGCCAGATCAGATTCCTGCCATGAACAGCAGCGGCCCCGCCGGCGACTCGTAACAGACCTGCCGAATGTATCGACGTGGAAGGACTCAGTACTTCCAGCAACACGACCAGCAGCAACGCTCGCGGTAACATCAACAATGTTGACGCGGCAATCATCGGCAACCAGGAATCATAGACGGCATTCAGCAGCGGCGTCTGAAACACGGCCAACAGCGTAAGACTGATCACCAGCGACCCACAAAGTCCAGGAGCAACAGCCAACACAGTCAACCATGGGCGATCCAACGCTCTTACACCGATTGCCAGCTGCAGCACTGCAACCGAAGCAATGGTCGCCGGAAGAATCGAATACAGGATTTGCTGAAATCGTAGAGCCAGATCATTGCGGCCCGTCAGAAACAGCAGCATTCGTTGTGTCAAATTCCCGTGACCTGTCAGGGCGCGAATTCCGCTCAAAGCTTCGGTGCCGTTCGTCCACAGCGGCCAGAGAATTAACGTGCCGAAAGCGGCAAACAGGATGCACAAGGCAATCGGACTGCTTCTCGACGCCGAATCCAGGCTGGTATCTGTTGAAGCCTGCGGACCACGGCTCGGCAGCAGCAGAATGACCGGCAGCAGCAGGATGACCTGAAACACCATTGACCGGGATGCAAACAACAGGGAATGCGAAAGGGGTTCACCCGCCGCATGAGCATCGAACAACCACACAGACCATGTGATCGGGTGGCGATCAATCTGCAGCAGTGCCGCCGTTTCAAATTCCTGAAAACAGAACAGCGCCCCGCCGATCCACGCAATCAGCGGTATCCTCAGCGGCCCCTGTACCTCGAATCGGAGCCATGACAGCCACCAGCTTGTGCTGCCATTCCTGAGCAGCTTCCATGAATACAGAGCCTCAGCGCTGAGAGAAGAAGACCGCAAAATCATGCGCACAGCAACCTGTAACGCCAGAATTCGAAATAACAGAAGAACTGCGTACAAGACTTCCGTGGCAACTTCGCTGTGAATCAACCGCGCTGATGTCATGCGATAGGTGAAACCGGTCACCAGATCCGGCACGAATAAGGGCGTCAGTGCGGCAGCGGCCACAAGCCGATGAAATCGTCGAGACCGCTCACAGACTGAAATGTATCGCCACACCACTAAAGACATCGGCAATGCAACTGTCGTCACCAGCATCGAACGACCGATTGACCAGGCCAGTGCGGTTTCCAAAGTCATCGCCCCGTGTACTCCGTCGTCAGCCAGTCCAGCACCTCCTGATTAACGCCGGCCGCACCTTCCAGCAACACACCGTCAGCGGCCCACGCCTGCAGCTGACGCAGCTCCGGCAGCAGTTGTGACTCGTCAACAGGGCCAAGCGGTACCTGACGTGCTGATGAATTTGCCATCAACAGTTCAGATTCTGCCGACAGCAAAAAGTCGATGAACTTCTTCGCTGTAACGGGATGAGGGCAATCCTTAATCAGTGCGACCGAGTTGGGCAGACAGATTGTCCGACCATCACCCAGTCGAACAGGGACGATCTCGACAGGTCGGCCATCGTCTATAGCCGCGAATGCATCGTCTGTATCCGTGAAGCCAATATCACAGATGCCTTCGGCCACCAGATCCTTTGTCATTGAATTACCACGTACCTCACGAATGCCGCGTTCGTGTATGGAGCTCTGCCATTGTTTCAGTAGTTCCATTCCCCACTGATCCATCAGCACGGAATAATGTGACAGCGTTGTGCCGAACAGCGGCTGAGCAATGGCAACTCGACGCAGAGAGACGCCCTCAAGCACCGCAGCGACATCCTTCTGTGTGGCAGGCATGTTGTCGGTGTTGACGATGTACACTCGCAATCTGGCTGCAAATCCCGTCCAGTAGCCGTCTGCATTCCGGAACTTCTCGGGGATACGATCGGCGTTGAGGCTGATGTAAGGCTGCAGCACATCTTCGGACATCAATCGGATTGTGCCCAGCGTCTGGTTGTTCCAGAACACATCGCAACGTGGTGTGGATTTTTCCGCGATCAGCAGATTGGTCAGTCCCAGCGACTTATTGGCTTCTTCGTCAAATCGCACATCGACGGAAATACCGGTCTGTTGTTCAAAACGTCGGATAACGAATTCCGCGTGAGTCGCATCGTGAGCGCAGTAGACGACAAGCTGCTGGTTGCCGCTGTTCAGCTCATTCGACGATGGGGGAACAACGGTCA
>JAQWLN010000160.1 GCA_029247265.1 Fuerstiella sp. | reverse complement strand
AATGCAGCAAATGCAGTTTGCCGTGTGTTCGCAGCACCTGAAGAGCGTATGAGGCCGGTATCGACTGGGAATCGGCACTACCACTTTCTACCACTTGTGAATCAAAAACAAAGAAATTGCCCTGCAAACGAATGCAAGGGTTCACAGGAGTCTGAGGCATACATACTATACAAAACATTGGTTTTGACGCGTCACTCAGTTTCTGGTGGAGCATCGCGGGATCGCTGCCGAAGCAACAATTGTCGGTTCCGAAATCAGGCGGCCAGCATGTCATCTGCACATTCCAACCTTGCTGCACCCACCAAGCCTGAGTTGCCGTTGGACGTGAGCGACCGGATCATCGAAAAAGCCGATGACCAGGACTTCACCGCAGAGCCTCACAGCGCTGACTTAGGGCACCGCATGGCTGTCTTGTCCGGGACGACCGCCTTCGGTTACTACCTGTCCGTTCTGCTGCATATCGTCGCCTACATCACGGCGGCGGTCATATTCCTGTTCTTCGGCCCGGATTTGTTTAACGACGATGTGTCGTTTGTGATTCGTGCAAGCCTGGATGATATGACGGTACAGGATGAGAACGCCAGGCTGGAGATGGTCCCGGATCTGAGTATGGGAACGACGGATGGTCAGTCCAGCATTGATCGAATCTCCAGCAATCTGAAGGCCGTCGAGAACGGTCTTATCGACACTGCAGCTGCCGATATGCTGCCATCCATGCTCAGTAAGAAGGATGACACGGACGACACCGGAGGAGCCAGTTTTCTGTTTAAGCTGCCGGAATCCGGACTGGCCGTTACCAAGGGCAGTTTCACTGCGTGGACAGAACCTGAGGTACCCGAAGTTGGCAGACCATACTTAATCATCATTGAAGTCCGGTTGCCGAAGACAGTAAAGGGCTACCGCATCAACGATCTGAGCGGAACGATTCGCGGTACAGATGGGTACGGCCAGTCCATTCCATTCGACGCGAATCAGAAGAGTTCGTCGTTTTACACAGACGAGAATGGTAAGCATAGAATTCAGACCGGTAGCGAATCCATAAAGGTTCGGGCCAATAAGATTCAGCTGGGCATCCAGGTGCCGGGAGCTCGAAAGCTTGTGCGAGACACCATTCAGATTCGGTCCCGACGGCTTCGTGAGAAACAACAACTGGAATTGGTCTTCGGCGTTCGCTAAACACGGTCGCTGCCAGTTCTGGCCAGTCACGTGCCGTTATGTCGCCGTCACCGTTTCTGCGACGCTCAGTCCGCCGGCTGCTGCCACGGCACAGACCCGCCTTTCTGCAGTTGCAGTCTCATTGCGGCATTCAATCGGTTGACCACCCCCCTGTTCGTGCCGGCAAGATTCTGCTGTTCCTGCGGGTCGGCCTGCAAATTGTATAGTTCCAGCGGTTGCCAGGGAGAATTCTGCAGCAGCTTCCAGGGGAACTCAATCACTGCTTCAATTGTCTTGCCACCATATCGCGGACCACCTTCGCGGCGGCAAAAGAACATCTGCGTTCGCAGCAGCTCCTGTTTTTTGCCGCTTAATATCGGCAAAAAACTGCGACCTTCAATACCTTGTTCAATGTTAATCCCGGCCGCCTGAAACACAGTGGGCAGAATATCCATCGACATCCCTGTGAAGCTCGTCTGCGTACCAGCAGCAATTCTGCCAGGCCAGACAAATGCGGTGGGAACCTTCAGGCCACCTTCATAAACACTCTGTTTGCCGTCACGCAGCGGCCCATTATTGGCACCTACGCTAAGCTGGCCTCCGTTGTCGGATGTGAAGACGACGATTGTGTTTTCTGATTGACCATTTTCCTTCAGAGCAGAAAGCACGTTTCCGATTCCGTCGTCCATGTGCTCAATCAAGGCGACCAGCTTCGCTCGCTGCGGGTCGATCGCGGATTCTCGCTGCAGAACTTTCCGCTCCCACTCCTTCGGTGGTTGTATTGGTGTGTGAGGCGCGTTGTACGCCAGATACAGCAGAAACGGTTTTTCTTTCCCCTTTCGGCTGTTCAGGTAGTCAATGGACCACTGTGTGAACAGATCGGTGGCGTGCCCCGCCGGATCAATCTCCGTACCGTCGTGATACATGTAGTTGTTGCCGTGACGGCGATGGTTGTAATAGTCGTCCATCATGTCGCCAAGGAATCCGTGCAGGTGATCAAAGCCTCGCTGCAGCGGCGTGTTCGGTGACGTCAGGCCGAGGTGCCACTTGCCGACAATCGCGGTGTGGTACCCACTTCTCTGTGCCATCTTCGGCAGCATAGTTGCGTTCGGAGACAGATATCCCCAGTTATTCTCAGGGTGTGTCCGTATCACGCCGGGAACGCCCACCAATTCCTGATACCGGCCGCTCAGCAGGGCCGCACGAGTGGGGGAACAAACCGGACAATTGGCATAGAAGTTGGTAAACTCCATCCCCCGACTAAATAGTCCGTCCAGATTCGGAGTCCGCATATCCTTCGCCCCGCGACAAGCCAGGTCGCCGTAGCCAAGATCGTCTGCCAGAATCACCAATATATTCGGCCGCTCCGGCTCGCTGGCCAGCACGAAATCTTGAAGACCAGGAAGAAGAACGAAAGCAAATAGAAATGGTCGCACAATACGGCTCCAATGACGTTGTGGTGGTTAGCGGTTCTGCAAGCATAGTCAGAAACAGGCGATCTCGAAACCAAACACCTCACGCGGCGGCCATCCGCCACCTGCGCCGCCGCGATTCCACTATGGCCGATGTGATAGGTCGAGTCGGTCGTTGTCAACTGACCCGACGCGGGGGGCGATTCGATGTACTGGCACGTTCGATCCTGTCCCAGCAGATTTCGGTCCAGGCGGCGCGAACGATTCGCCGCCGTCTGCAGGGTCTGCTTCCCGGCGCACGAATCTCTGCGACCGGCATTGACGGGTTGTCCGATGAGCAACTGCAGTCGGTTGGAATTTCCCTGCAGAAACGCGGATATCTTCGGGATTTAACTGCCCATGTCGTCGCCGGCACGGTCAATTTCCGTCGCCTGGCAAGAATTCCCGACGAAGCCGTCATCGCTGAACTCACAGCGGTCAAAGGCGTCGGTCGCTGGACAGCTCAGATGTTCCTTCTGTCGGGACTTGGCCGCCCCGACATCTTCGCACCAGATGATCTGGGCCTGAAAAATGCGATTCGGGCGCTGTATGACCTGGGGACCAAACCGACGGCCGATCAGCTTGAAGAAATCGCAGAACACTGGGCTCCGTATCGAAGTGTGGCGTCATGGTACCTGTGGCGATCGCTCGACATGCCGCTGAATTCAGAATGATCGGTCGGCGATTTCGTGCCGGTGGGGCGCTGTCCATCAACTGCAGGAGCGCTGGGAAGACATGTACCGTAATGCTCGCTACCAGCGGGCTCATCTGTATTCATCCGCCCGCACGCTGCGGGCGTAAAGCCAATGCAGGCACGCAGGCTGCGTGTGCTGCGTCGGCGACATCGATGGATTCAAGGGTCGCTAGTTCGAGGCGACCGGAATGTAGTTCAGCGTGTAGTACGCATCCGAATGCAGCAGCGGCAGCCCGTCTGCTGAACGGACTCCTGAGGCCGACAACTCATGCACATGACCGCGCTGCAGTCCGTCAATTCGCAGACGTGCAGACTTGCCATCAGCCGCGACGTCAATGGAAGTAATCGTGGGAGTCGTGTGGTCCACCTCGGGACTGCCATACGACGCCTGAAAGATGTACGTGTACGTCTGCAGGGTGTAAGACTTCACATCGCCGGCCGTAGCGGCATCAACAGGATGCGTAAACGTGACCTCGAATCCATCCGACTTCGCTCGCATCTCGTTGATTTCAAATGGCGCTGCTCCAGTCCAGACCAATCGTTCCAGAGCAAACGGCTTGGTGCCGCGTGAGCCCCAGCCTCGATTTGTTCCTCCCACGAACATCGATCCATCATCTGCCAAACGCACAGAAAGCGTTCCCGAGCCGAAGCCTTCTCGAAATGGGAAACAGGCGCCCTGATAGTGACCGTCGATCTTTTCCAGAAAACACCTCATCACCGTGCTGAAAGTCTGGTCGCCCACAAACATCTGTTGCTTAAACGGACCAAATCGGCCGTCGGTGATGTCGCAGGCGATGCCGCTGGCGGATTGCCCCATTTTCTTGTACGGAAACAGAATGACGGGCGGTTCGTATTCAGGAATCCGATCGGCCTCGGTCATGATGCGGCTGCCACTGACAGGTTCTTCTGGACGCGCGCCCAGCGACTCCACCGCCGCAGGCTCGTCGAACCATTTGAAGCCACCCGGATGCCCCTGAAACGATGACGGCCGCAGCCATTTCAGACTGCATGTACCGTTCCATGGCCCCTGATTATCGGTGTAGAAAACATCCTTCACGGAATTGAATCCGATGCCGCCCGGCGAGCGGATTCCGCTACACGTGGGAATGGCGTTGCCATCGCGATCGAAGCGAAGACACCATCCACGATATTTTGAATCGCTGTTGAACGAACCGGTCAAACACAACACGGCCCACATATTGCCGTCGTCGTCAAAGGGTGAGCCGAACGCGTATTCGTGATAGTCCCCGTTTATACCCCAATCATCATTAAACGTTTCGAACTCGTCGGCGATACCATCCTGATCTGTATCCCTCAGCCGAGTGACCTCGCACCTTTGGGTGGCGTACAGCCAGCCATTATCCCATGACAGTCCCAGAACTTCGTGTAAACCGGATGCGTACAGCTCAAACTGAACTCCGGATGGATCATCGCTCCAGGCATTGTGGACTGCGTAAATGTCTCCCCGTCGGGTTCCCACGGCCAGAGTACCGCTGGGCATGACTTCGATCGCACCGACTTCGAGATTCATCGCCTTCGGAATCTCAAAACGCAGCAACTTGTAGTAATCGTCTTCCGTTGGAAGAACCGCATCCTGGGCGAACATGAACGAACAACATGCAGCGACGCAGACTGCAGTCAGCAGACGTAGATGGGCCAGCATAGAAATATGAACCAATGGGGAAAAACGTTTTTCTGAACGCGACTAAATCCAGTCAGCCGTCGATCGGCACCAGCCAGATGTTCCGAAAACGGATGGGATTGCCGTGGTTCTGCAGATAGATGGGGCCGTCGTCGGGACCTTCTTTCACAGGAGCCGCGCGGGTGCCTCTGGGCAAATCCAGTTTATCATGCACCACCACGCCGTTGTGCTTCACGGTCATCCAAGCGTTCTTTTGCTTCTTGCCCTCTTCGTCAAAATCTGCCGCATGGTATTCGATGTCGTAGGTCTGCCAGGATAGAGGTGGAAAGCACATGTTGACGGATGGGTCAGCGATTTCGTAGACACCGCCGCATTCGTTGTTCTTCCCCTCCAGGCCGAAAGAATCCAGAATCTGTACTTCGTAACGTCCCTGCTGGTAGCATCCGCTATTGGCTCGCCCCTGCCCGCTGGCGTGAGGCATAAACGACAGCATGAATTCCACGTGCAGGTTATAGCTGCCAAATTTCTGTTTGCTGGTGACGCCCTCCATCAGCAACTTATCCTCAGACAGCCGTCCCCCTTCAAATTTGTCCGCGGTCGTACCATCAAACAACACTACGGCTCCTGTCGGTGCTTTGCTGCCGGTTGTTGGGCTTTCGCGCCGTACCTTAGGGAGCTCAGCAATTTTCACATTGTCGCCACCGTACAGAGTCAGGTTACCTTCCTTGATTTCTGCTCGGCCATCGCTGTCCACCCTGTCGGCTTTCAGGATACAGACGTCACCCTCCATGCGGCCGGAACCAAGAATCCGCTTCTCTGGGGTGCCATCCCAACCGTCTCCTGGCAACCCACCGATATATCCAACACTGCGAAACTTCCCGTCGCCCTGAGCAATCACCTGAATGCCGATTTTGGTCGAAGTTTCATTCCGACCGACAGTCCCGGAATACTCACCCTGGATGTCAACATCAGGCCCCGCATCCGCCGCAGTCAGGAACGCATTTTTTTTGTCCTGGGCCATCGCCAGGCAGGGTAGTGACAGAGCCAGAAAACCACACATGAAACGTTTCATCGAAATCCACCTTCTTGCGCGCTGCACACGCGGGACACATGGAAAAACGGGCAGTGCGGGCGCATCGCACTGCTCCCCAAGAACTGCTGAGCGGACGTCAGTTCTATGCTTCCCAGCGGCTCTTCATAAACTTCAGACCGTCTTCAGCAAGCTTGAGTTCTGTGTCGAACATCTTTCGCCAAATGCGAGTTGCGGCG
>JAQWLN010000123.1 GCA_029247265.1 Fuerstiella sp. | reverse complement strand
TTCAGCGCGTTTCGCAACGCGACCATCAGTTGCCTCAGGTCGCTCGGATACACCAATATCGCAGCAGCACTCAGAGAAAACGCCCTCAAAGTCAACGACCTTCTACCCAAACTGGGCATCTTGTAAGAGAGGCTTGCCCTGCACCTGAACGGTAGCAAATTGCCTATACAATAGAATAGTATTTACCCAGATACCAAGTCTGAGTTTTGTGCCGAAAGCTACCAAAGCACCTTGTCACAGGAGCCACCGTACAGCACAGGGTGGACAAAACACCACACTCAAGTTGTGCCTGCGAATCAGTGTCCAATATCATGAGACCTGTAAGAATTGGCTCGAGGCCTCGTCAGATGTCAGGCGACAGTTCGTCACCGCTGAGAACAGCTATCTGACCGCCTGGCGATAAGCGCCAACAACATGTCCTGCCCCTCTGAACGCTGTAGCTTTTACACGGAAGCAATTCGCGATAGTTTATGTAGATTGTCGGTACTGAGCCGGGGCGATGAAGAAGTCAACACGCTATGGCTGGGCAGCACACGCTTCGCTTCCGTTAACTTTCTCAGGATTTACAGAAGTTAAGAGCAGTTTTTCCGAATGCCTCACGTATTTTGGCGTGTTGTCTACCCCAATCCTGAACGTTCGAAATGCCCAAACAGTACAACGACGATGACCAGCGAATGATTCGCCTGCAGGAAGGCGACCCATGTGCGTTCGACGACATTGTTGACGTATGGGAAGGGCCGCTCTACCGATTCTTTTTTCGCAATACAGGCGACGCACAAAGATCTGAAGACCTGGTACAGGAAACGCTGCTTCGACTGTATCGCAAGGCATGGGACTATGTGCCAACCGGACGTTTCAAGGGTTGGTTGTTTCGCGTGGGCAGAAATCTTCTCATTGACAGTGTTCGACGCGCATCCCATGACGCCCTGATTCGCCGAGTGACCGTGACTGCGTCAGCGGACGGTGAGACGGTTGACCTGCTGAACCTGATGCCCGGGGATGACGCAACGGCCGAGGCAAGAGTTTCACAGAAAGAAGTCGTCGCGGTCGTACATGAGTTGCTTAACGAACTGCCGGACGAGCAACGCCAGACATTTTTGCTCCACCATTTTGATGCACTCACTCTGTCCGAAGTTGCAGATGCAATGAACACGACATTGCCGACAGCAAAAAGCAGACTACGATTGGCCAGAGAAAAACTCCGTTACCATCTGACCTGTCGAGGATTCGCTGAGGAAACTGTTTCGGAATTGAATTGATCCTTGAGTCCGTATCCACCGTTCGACCGCAATCGGGAATTGGCGGCATAATTTACGCCGACAGTGCCTTTCACAACAACGCTCTGAGAATTTTTCTGAAACGGGATGGTCCATCCTGCCCAATACTGCGTAAGAGAAACTGAACATGCCTCACTTCAGCCGCCTGACCGATATCGTGACCTGCAGTCTGACCGAGATTCTGGAGTCATCCGACGATCCGGCCACAACCCTGCGAGAAGTCGTTGAAGAAATGGAAGAAGGCCTGACCAGTGCGCGCCGGGTTGCACGAACATCGGGCTCGAACCGTGACCGCCTGCAGAAAGAAATCACCACACATTCGACTCAGCTGAACGACTGGCTGTCGAAGGCGAAAACAGCATTATCCGATGGCGACGAAACAACCGCTCGCGAAGCTCTGACACGGAAAGTCGAAATTGAAGACCTGATTGAAGGCCTGACTCCGGAACTTGAGGCGGCCAATGCAACGTGGCAGAACATGTTGCGTATCCAGAAAGCGCTGGAAGCTCGACACTCTGAGGCAATACGCCGAATGGCAGAGTTGACGGGAGAAACTCCGGCAGTTCGCCTGGAATCAGAAACGGCTGCCCATGCGATCACACAGTCTGAACAGGAAAAAAGCACAGAAGTGGAGGCCGAACTTGAGGCGCTGCGAAAGCAGCTTGGCAGCT
This sequence comes from Fuerstiella sp., assembly GCA_029247265.1. Classification (GTDB taxonomy): domain Bacteria; phylum Planctomycetota; class Planctomycetia; order Planctomycetales; family Planctomycetaceae; genus Fuerstiella. The sequence goes on along the minus strand of JAQWLN010000123.1, from coordinate 6,772 downwards.
GAGAACATCAGGGCAGCCTCATACTAACCTGAGACCAATTCGGATCTTCATTTCCGTACGGCCAGGGTCGATCAGCAATGGATTGCGCTGACAATCAGGGCACACGCTGGCAGCAAATCGAACAAGTACAGTTTGTCAGCGGCTCACCAGCTTGACTAAGTACATTTGCCAAAACGAGCCCTCTTGTGAGGTTCACAGAAACTGATGACGTCCAAGACCGCTGCACCTGAATCGTGTCATCATCGTTTGGTGAAGACTCGAATTATCGCCACCATGGGCCCGGCGTGTGATGACGCACAGACGATCCGGCAATTGATCCTTGAAGGCGTGGACATTTTCCGCCTGAACTTTGCTCACGGCAGTCACGAATGGCTGAAAGACGTACTTCAGCGAATTCGCACTGTTTCAGACGAATTAAAGACCCCCGTCGGCGTACTCGGTGATCTTTCCGGCCCGAAGATTCGTCTTGGCCGGATTGCCGGCGACGAATTGACGTGCAGCAAGGGCCAAACGATCCGTTTTGTTCTCAGTCGCGAGTCGGACGAGACGTATGACCTGACATGCACGTATAAAAAGCTGATCGACGACGTCAAGCCTGGAGACCGCATCCTGCTGGCTGATGGCACCGTCGGACTGCTGGTGCAGAGTAAGTCCGATGACGGTCAGTCTGTAGAGTGTGTCGTGGCAGAACCAGGTATTATTCGCAGCAAGCAGGGCGTGAACCTGCCTGGAGTCACCCTGAGCACACCCTGCATCACGCAGAAGGACGAAGTGGATCTTTCATGGGCACTTGAACATCAGCTTGACTTTATTGGTCTGAGTTTTGTTCGTAGTGCCGACGACATCAAACAATTGAAAAGCATGATCGATCAGCACTGTTCGAACACGCAACCAGTCGTCGTGGCAAAGATCGAAAAGACTGAGGCGATCGCCGACCTGGAAGGCATTCTGGCAGTGACCGACGCCGTTATGGTCGCTCGAGGAGACCTTGGTGTGGAAGCGGAAATCAGTCGTGTTCCCATTTTGCAGAAGGAGATCATTCGTCGCTGCAATCAGGAACGAATCCCAGTGATCACGGCGACACAGATGCTGGACAGCATGACGACCAACGACCTCCCGACTCGTGCGGAAGTCAGTGACGTGGCAAACGCAGTCATCGACGGAACTGACGCGGTCATGCTTTCGGGAGAAACCGCCATTGGCAGCCATCCAGTCGCCTGCGTTCGCATGATGCAGAAGATCGTGTATGAATCTGACCCGCTTGTGTCCGGCCGCGGAGTCGAGGCCTCGCACACACAGGAATCACGCCGCGCCAATCCGATTACGGAAGCTGTTTCTTTAGGGGCGACAGTCGTCGCAAATCATCTGGATGCAGATCTTATCGTGGTGGCTACCGATTCCGGCCGCACAGCGCTCGCGCTGTCGGGACAGCGAAGTCGAGTCCCCGTTCTTGCCGTCGCGCATCGGCAGGACATCGTACGCCGACTCTGCCTGTACTGGGGAGTGACCTCAATCCACAGCAAACTGGTTCGTCAGTCAGCCGACGCTCTGCTGCAATTCGTTGTTCAGTGGGGGCTGGACAGTCACGTGTTGAAGTCCGGACAGAAGATCGTCGTGGTGGGCCACACGAACTGGCTGGGGGGTAGCCACAACCTGCTGATGGTGCATATCGTCCCGTGACAGTGAAAGCTGCACGTTGACTCCCAGGGCTCTTGATGTGCTTTCGGACGATATCATCAGCACCGCAACTCAGAGCCTGAGCGTTGATGACTTGGCTGGATCACGTCCGTCACGGCCTCGGATCAGCGATGATGCTGAAATCCTGGTTCCATCGAGCCACATCGAAAACCGACCGCGCCGACGGACTCATTCAGTCAAAACTCCTGCTACGCCAGCAAACCATTGACGATCTTTCCCGGCTGACCGTCCAGCAGGGATTCTTCGCGTCCGTTTTGCTTGAACGTGAGTGCCTGTGCATCAAGGCCGAACAGGTGCAGCAATGTCGCATGATAGTCGAAGTGATTGACAATGTCGGTGACTGCGTGGTGACCGAATTCGTCCGTCGCTCCGTATGTTCCTCCCGGACGAAAACCACCGCCGGCCAACCACATACTGAATCCGTAAGTATTGTGATCTCGCCCGACCTTCGCTGGACCGGCGTCATTCTGAATGACGGGCAGTCGCCCCATTTCACCGCCCCAATGCACGACCGTGGAATCCAGCATGCCTCGCTGCTTCAGGTCCTTGACCAGTGCCGCAGCCGGCTGTTCCGTCTTGCGGCAGGCGGCCGGCAACGACGTACGAATCGAACCATGATGATCCCAGTACTGGTTCTTTGTGTAGGCCTGTACGAAGCGAACACCACGTTCGACAAGTCGTCGAGCGATAAGACACCGTTTGCCGTACTCCTCAGATTCCGGTCGATCGATGCCATACATTTTTTGAGTCGCCAGGGTCTCACCGCTGACATCCAGAGCTTCGCGCGCCGACGTCTGCATGCGAGCTGCCAGTTCATAGTTGGATAGGCGTGCTGACAGATCCGAATTATTCGGGTGACGAAGCCGGTGCTCTTCGTTCAGATGCCTGAGGTATTCAAGATATTCCTGTTGAACTTTGCCACGTCGATTGGCGGGCGGCTCAAGGTTCAGAATTCTCGGCTCCTGCGGTCGCACGACAGTCCCCTGAAACAACGACGGCAACCAGCCATTCGACCAGTTCAGAACTCCTTCGACGGGAATACCTTTCGGGTCTGTCATAGCCACGAAGGCAGGCAGGTTGTTTGTTTCTGAACCCAATCCGTATGTGAGCCAGCTGCCCAGCGCCGGACGACCGCGTTGAATACGTCCGGAATTCATGGCGTGAATGGACTGCCCATGGTTGTTGACTCCTGTGCGCATAGAACGCACAACAACGATGTCATCGGCAATTTCAGCAATGTTCGGCAACAGCTCTGAGATTTCAGTGCCACTGTCGCCACGAGGGCGAAACTGCCACGGACTGCCCAGTACTGTCGAACTGGCCTGTGCGGCGTTGTCGTACTTGATCGTGCCGGGAAACTTCTGACCGTCCAGACGATTCAGTTCCGGCTTCGGGTCCAGCAGGTCGATCTGGCTGGGGCCACCCTGCATGAACAGTGAAATCATCGCTTTTGCGCGCGGAGTGGACTGCGCAGGACGGTTTTCGAGCGATGCGACCTGTTTGTGAATATTCGGTTTGACGCGGTCCCCCTGTAGTTGGTCCTGCTGCAGCAACCAGGCAGCAGCCACCGGAGCCAATCCCAATCCCGCGTGGCGAAAAAAATGTCGACGACTGTGGTCGTCGGAAAATGTGTTTTCAGACACGTTTCGTTTCCCCGCAACCGGTGGACGGAATCTACTGCAAATTTCGAAGATCGCTGATTCTACAGCGTATTACGATGACTTGTGGCCGCGATAAACGTTTTCCGGCCTGTTGTGCGTGCTTCCCACGAGCCCGAACGAACCACGTGTTTTCGAAAACTGCTCTATTATTCTATCGTGGGTCTCAGCACAGAATCGATCATGTTGTACGCAGCCTGACGCATATCGTCCGGAAAGTTATGGTCTGAGTCGGGGTGCTGAACTGAGATCTTTCCTTCGGCTCCCAGAAGTTTATAAACCGGCGCTGCGGCCGCTGCACATTCGTCCACGCTTTTCCAGCGAAAGTTACTGTCATGCAACGGTGCATTCACGAACAGGGGACGAGGAGCAAGTGCTCCCAGTAATTCATGAAAATCAAATGGGATGGATTCCAGACGCCCGCGGTAATTAGACATGCGCGGCATGTAGCGAATCTGGCACCAGCCTTTGTCGAAGTACCACACCTTTTCGTTGCCGTCCATATAGTCCAGATAAGAATCAAAGCCGCAACTGCTGGCGACTACAGTGATACGTTCATCAAGTACGGCGGTGTAGATAGCGTTATGCCCGCCCAGCGAATGGCCAATGGCTCCGAACCCGTACGATGAGTCAACAAAGTCCAGCGAAGTCAGCAGATCCAGTCCTCGTGAATTATCCCAAATCGCTTTCATGGTGCCGCTGTCGTATCCCAGCTTTCCGAGGTTAGGCCAGTAATTTGCCAGGTGCGGATATGATGGCGACAAAGTCACATAGCCCCGCTCAGCCAGTTCGGCGGCGTATTGTCGACCTGCTCGTCCGCCAAGGCCGACGACGACTTTGTGACCGACTGTGTTGTCCGTGGGATGCAGACACAGAACTGCAGCAGCTTTTCGTTTTCCCGACAGCACATCCTTCGGAATACAAAGATAAGCGGGTGTTCTGGACCCAGGTTCAGACTGATACGTAATCAACCGCCGTACATACGAACCGACGTCAGTCTCTTCTTCCATCCGTAAATCCGGATCAACACGTCGGTCATCACCGGGCAACGGTCCCATCACAACCTGCATGGACCGGACAATTTCGGATTTTCGTTTCTGCCACGCGATCACATTTGTCGCCGGGACAATATGACCAGCCGCGTCTCGAAATTTCAGCAGGTCCAGCCGATCAAGTCGTGACGCGGCGCCCTCTCCTGCCCATACCGGAGAAACGGCGAGCATCAGAACGCTCAGGGCAATACTTCGAAAACGCCTATTTCGGTACATTTCGTGTGTCCATGAGTATTGTGAAGACTTGTTTCATACACCAGACAGCACAGAAACACGACCAGAACTGCAATGCGGGTGTTCCAATATTCTGTCGTCGCCCAAATCGCCTTGCCTTCGCAAATGACAGCAATCGGCTGCCGGAACAGTTCAAGACCTCAATCATGAAACGACAGCTTAATTCACTCGCTTTCCAGAAATTTTGTTTTTTTTTCTGTGGTGCTCAATTGAGTGGACACGATAAGAGCCGTTTCGTACTCTAAAGGATTGTTGATTGGTGTTATTCACGCCGTTTACCGATGTGTACGCCGGTGTGTGTGTTCTTTTTACTCTTTTTGGAGGATATGGAAATGGTACGTCTGAAGCACAGGAAATCCGGTTTTACGTTGATCGAACTATTGGTGGTCATCGCGATCATCGCAATTTTGATTGCTTTGTTGCTGCCCGCCGTTCAGCAGGCACGCGAAGCGGCACGCAGGACTCAGTGCAAAAACAACCTTAAGAACATCGGGCTGGCGAGTCATAATTATCATGACGTCTACAACATGTTCCCACCGGGGACGATCGGCCCCGGTGGTCATCGTGCCCAAGACTTTAATGGCGTTTGGGGAAACGGTGCCCCGCCACACGGTACCCTGGCATTGAATCACACGGGCTGGATCGCCTTGCTTCCGTATATTGAGCAATCGGCGCTGTACAACCAGTTCAATCTCGATCAGGCCACGAACAATTTTTACCGCAATAGCATGACGGGGGTAAAAGGCGGATGGCCTAATGACAACACCGAACTTGTGAAGACCAAGATTTCTCCATTCATGTGTCCGTCGGACGCCTCGGATGGGTTGTCAAGGCGATCCGATGTTGCCGGATACTTTGCAGACCACGCCCGAACTAGCTACTTGTTCTGTGCAGGAGGCCACGGTAATGGCTGGGACCTGGATCGTCCGTGGGGAAGGTTCCGTGGTTTGTCTTCTGCCATCGCCGATGGACGTAAGAGAATTCAATATCAAGGGATTTATGGCCATGACCAGTCTGCCAGAATAAGAGACATCACCGACGGTACCAGCAATACGGTTGCTTTCTGTGAGTCGCTCTCCAAGGTGTCATCCAACCCGGAGGTGTTTGGTCGCAGACACGACGCCTACACTCCAATCTGGGCGGGGCACCGTCGATATGGAACGTTCGCCGTCAACCATCCAAATAGCCGAAACCATATCAACAACGCGCGCTATCACATCAATGGCCCCGTTCATGTTGCCGGAATGATTGGCTCAAACACCAATGATGTACGTGTTCACGTCGCCGTTGCGTCCAGTATCCACACTGGTGGCATCCATGTGGGCATGGGTGACGGTAGCACAAGATTTCTGTCAGAGAATATGGACAAAAGTACTTATGCACTTTTGACTCGAATTGCTGATGGTGAAGTTTTGGGTGAGTTTTGATTTCAGAAGGTTTGAAGGATCGTGTGGTTGAATTCGCCCATGCTTGACACATTCAGTATCGGCTCGCGAGATATGCGAGCATTGCGGGTATGAGTTTGTATGCATGCGGTTTTCTTCTGCCATTTCAATGTGAAAGGTTTTTCCGTGAAGAAGTTTGTTCCTACGTTTCTTGGCTTAATCGTGCTTAGCTTAATGGTTCTTCCCGTTGTCGGTTGTTCGGACGGCGGCGGAGGAGACGCATCAGATGCATCTGCAAGTGAGGATCTGAGCGCGGATGATGATCTGGCCGCAGACGGCGATGATCTTGGGGAAGAAGTTGCGCCCTAGGGATTGTCGGCAGCGACTTCAGCCTCTGGCGTAAATCCGGCCGTGCGTGATTCAAGTAATTACGCACGGCCTTTTCCTTGCGCCATCCCTGCGCCAACTTCCTTGAGAAAATCGGTGTTCCTGACCCGCACTCGTTTTCTGTGTCAACGTCGCCCAGGAATGGTCATAAGCATGGAATCCGAACGGCGCGGCAACCCGATAAGGTCAACGACCGCGCGCAACCGGTGATTCCTGTTGGAATGCCCCCGTTTTTGATCCAGGTGTTATGAGAGTACGGGTTGGGTAACAGGGGTAGTGTCGCTGTGCTGATGGAGCGGAGTTCGCGCAGTGAACGTAGCGGAATCAGTACAGCGTTGCGCGAACGAGTTTGGGGGTA
>JAQWLN010000122.1 GCA_029247265.1 Fuerstiella sp. | reverse complement strand
CGAATGAACATCACGGCTGGGCAGCAGCCTATACGACATCCGCCGCCGCACGGAGACGAAAATTCGTACGTGATGCTGCACGACATGGACGGCGACGGTGATCATGATTGCATCTATGGTGCTCACAGCGGCTACATCTGGTTTCACGAAAACCGTGGCAGCGATTCTTCGCCGGTGATGGATACAGAAGGCTATCGGCTGCCACTGATCGACGGCGGATTTGTGAAGGTGGGAGAAGCTCCGGCAGGCAGGAAGCCGGGATTCAACTTCACCGACCTGCAGGGCGCCCGTCCCAAACCGGCGCCAGCTGATTTCGACCGGGACGGTCGAGTGGATCTTGTCATCGGTGACACGTACGGTCGAGTACGTTATTTCCGCAACGAAGGCTGCGACGAAAATGATCGACACCGATTTGGGTCACCCGTGATGATACACCAGGCCAGATCCCGCCTGAGTGTTCATGCGGCGGACTGGACGGGGAATGAGTTTCCCGACGTCTTTGTAATTACCGGATCACGTGTCGACCTGTTGCCCAATCGAGCTGTTCCCGGACACAGCGAATTTGGAGAACCCGAAGCCCTGAATTTGCCGAAGAGTATCGGCGGATTTTACGGAGTTTCGCCAGGCGACATCAATGGTGATGGTGACACCGATATGGTCTATCACACGTCGGCCCGCATCACGTGTTATGTCGAACGGTCGTTCCTGGAATATGGTTATCGCAGCGCGACAGTCGTGGAAGTTGCGAACAGGCAGAAGTAGTCGAACGTCTTTGTCGTTTCAGCGACTTGCTTGAAATCTGCACTCTCGTTTTGAGATTGCGGCGATCGCAATTGGTCTGGCAGATTCTATGGTCTCCAGCGGTTGAAGCGGTTTTCGCACGATTGGTGGAAAACGACACCTGACACAGTGAAATGTCCTGGGATTGCAGTTTGCAGGAGATCAAAGGTGAGAAAGACTTGGCTTTGTCTGAAATCTTTCCGGCTGCGGTGTCAAGCAGAACAAGCTGTTTGAAACCTGCCCGGAGATGGCCGTGTCCCAGACAATTCACCAAGAGCTACACCTGAGAATTCCTGAGACCATCCATGATTGCGAAGAGTGATGCTGCCTACACAGCAGACGACACTGTAGTGTTTTCCAGCGCGCGTCACGCCGGTGAGATGTCCGAGGAGGCGACTGCGTTGGAGACGCAGGCATCTTCGAAGATCATGATTGTGGATGATGAACCGATCATCATCAGGGTTGCTCAACAAGCGCTGCGTGCTGCAGGTTTCACCGATGTTCACTCATCCTGTGATCCGGCGACAGCCTTCCGCAGTATCCTTGACTACCAGCCGGACGCACTGATTCTGGATGTCATGATGCCGGAAGTTTCGGGGCTGGACATTCTGCGTCAGCTACGTCAGGCCGACTCGACACGACAGCTGCCGGTCATTGTGCTGACAGCGTCTGATGATCGAGAAACGAAGCTGCAGGCGCTGAATCTTGGAGCAACAGACTTTCTGTCCAAGCCGGTAGACTCTCTGGAACTTACGCCGCGAGTCCGCAATGCGATCAGGTCCAAGCATTTCCACGATCATCTGAAAAATTATAGTCAGGAACTGGAACTGGCTGTGCAAAGAAAGACGGCTGAGCTTGAGTTGTCTCGCAGAGAAGTTCTGCAGTGTCTGGCGCGGGCCGCAGAATTTCGTGACGACGACACGGGACAGCACATTCTGCGTGTTGGCAGATATGCCGCAGTTATCGCGCAGAGTATGGGCATGACGCCCGCCTATGTTGACATGATCGAGCAGGCTGCTCAGTTACACGATGTTGGCAAGATCGGGATTCCCGACAACATCCTGCAAAAACCCGGGAAGCTGACCGATCATGAACGCCAGCAGATGCAATTGCATTCGGGCTATGGCAAAAAGATCCTGCAGTCCGTGACGCAGCAGGGGCAGCCTTCGACTCTTGTGCATTCACAGATTGGGGGGCAGATTCTGGAGGCCACGCGTTCTCCGCTGCTGCAGATGGCTCACCGAATCGCATTGACACACCATGAACGGTGGGATGGCGCTGGATACCCCATTGGTCTGGCCGGCAATGACATTCCGCTGGAAGGTCGAATTACTGCTGTCGCTGACGTTTTCGACGCACTTAGTTCACAGCGGCCATACAAGAAGGCTTTTCCTGTCGATGAGTGTTTCCGAATTCTGACTGAGGGATGTGGTACGCACTTTGATCCGGAAGTGCTGCAGGCCTTCTTCAGGCGTCGCAATGAGGCTGTCCAGGTGCAGATGGATTTTCTGGACACCGACAGGCCGGTGTGACATCCGTCGCCGCGCGGGCACCATGATTAGGCGCCGGCAACAGTGTCTCGCCCGCACCGCCGAAGGGCTTTGGATTTCAATCCGGTGACCGGTGACCTGACGCAACTGCCAGGCAGACCGTCACAAATCGGTGATCAGAACCAATGTCCGGGCCGACGTCATATGACGAGCACGTCAGCTCCTTTGTGGCCAGTACGTGATCGAGCACCAGGCCGAAAGGAAATACCGGGTACCGATACCACGTGGGGTCACAGTTGAACGCATGGCTGGCTCGTTGCAGTTCGGCGGCGTTGGCGAAACTTGTGAACACGGGAGACCACGGTGTCAGATTCAGGTCTCCCATCACGATCACCGGCACACCGGGCGCCTGCTTCTGCAGGCTCTGAACTTCCTTCGCCAGTAGTTGAAGATGTCTGTTTCGGTGAGAAAACCCGCCTTTGCCGATCGGTGGCAACGCGTGCGTCGCCACAATTTGACAACGTCGCCCGTTGACGGTCAGGCCAGCTACGATTGATTGAATGGATTCGTCGTTGAAGTACGTCAGCTTTGCCGATTCGAACTCGTGTCGGGAATACAGGCCAATGCCGAAGTTGCCGTTATCCTGCGAATCAACCAGCGAAAACGGATAGTCGTCGCGGAATGCGTTCGCTAGGTACTTTCGCAATCCGGAGCTGAGTTCCAGGACAGCAATGACATCAGCATCTGTGGATCGCAGTTCTCCTGCTATGGCAACATAGTCGGTGTTACTCGTGAAAACGTTGGCCGTCGTGACGGTGATCGCCGGTGTCATCGCATTCGATGATGTCTGCTGAACAAGCGATCCGAAAAACGGCAGGTGAACGGCCAGCATCAGCACGTGCAGCGCCAGCCATCGCCACCGTCGATAGACACTGGCTACAAATCCAGTCGCGATCAGTCCAACCACCCATTGGACCCGCAGGTTTGCAGACAGGTCGCCAAGCCAGAAATCCTGGGCGAAGAGCGACAGCAACGTCACCACTGCGATAGCCGCAATCGCTGTCACATTGCACTGCCAGACGCGGTCACGGACAGCACGAAAAATCTGTTTTCCAGCCTGAGGCTGTTCACCTGGCAAGATGTGCGGCCGGGTCATTGGCTCGTCAGATGTACTGGTTGATCAGATTTTCCAGCATCTCCTGACGTCCGCTCTGGTTGGCGTCAGCTTCGCCTTTCTCCATCATGTACGTTTCGAGTTCCGCAAAACCAGCGTGACCCTGTTCAATGCGTTTCCCGATGCCTTCGTCGAAACTGCTGTAGCGTTGCTGCACGACGTCGGCCAGTGCCTGATCGGATCGGATACCGGCGGCCGTTTTCAGGCCACGAGCGAACGCATCCATACCGCCGATGTGGGCATGGAACAGGTCGACCGGGTCAATGCTTTCCCGGCGTACTTTTGCATCGAAATTCGTTCCGCCGGCACCGAGTCCGTCCTGTGCCATGATCACCAGCATCGTCTGTGTTGTTAAGTAGATGTCGGTGGGGAATTGATCCGTGTCCCAGCCCAGCAGAAGATCGCCGGTATTAGCATCAATACTGCCCAGCGCGTTCTGGATTCGAGCATACTCAAGCTCATGCATCATCGTGTGACCAGCCAGAGTCGCATGGTTGGTTTCGATGTTGAGCTTGACCACATCCAGCAGACCATACTGTCGAATGAAGTTCAGGCAGGCTGCTGCGTCGAAATCATATTGATGCTTGGTCGGTTCCTTTGGCTTTGGTTCAAACAGAAACTGTCCGGTGAAACCGATTTCTTTGGCATAATCATTGGCCATGTGCATGAACTGAGCCAGGTGGTCCAGTTCTCGCTTCATGTTCGTGTTGTACAGATTCATATAGCCTTCACGACCGCCCCAGAATACGTAGTTCTCACCGCCAAGTTCATGAGTCACTTCGATGGCTTTTTTGACCTGAGCAGCAGCGTACGCGAATACGTCTGCATTCGGACTGGTGGCGGCTCCATGCATGAAGCGTGGATTGGAAAACAGATTGGCTGTGCCCCAGAGCAGCTTGACGCCCGTCGCTTGCTGCGATTCTTTCAGTTTTGCCGCGATGGCATCGAAATTCGCATGGCTTTCCGCCAGAGTCGCACCTTCCGGCGCGACGTCGCGGTCATGGAAACAATAGTACGGCACACCGAGTTTGGTGATGAATTCAAAGGCCACGTCAACACGGCGGAGCGCGTTGTCGACCGAATCTGTCCCGTCGTCCCATGGACGGTTCAGAGTTGGCGCGCCAAACGGGTCAACACCTGTGCCGCGAAACGTATGCCAGTAGCAGACGCTGAAGCGCAGCCAGTCCTTCATCGTCCGGCCTTCGATCAACTCCTCAGGATTATAATATTTGAACGCCAGCGGGTTTCGGGAATCGGGACCTTCGAAGGCGATCGTCGGAACATCGGGGAAAAACTCGCTCATCGAACAATGACTTTCAGGCAATAATTTAAGAATCGCAGTCGGCTGCAGATTGAGAAATCACACAAAGAGCCGCAGTTTAACGAGGCTTGAGCCGGAATAAACTCAGTCGCCACCGTTGTCTGCAACCTTGACTGAAATGGGCGATGGTGAGAATCCTTCTGTTAAGCGCCTGACGATGCCGGGCCGTTCCTGTGCAAAACGACGAATACAAGCAATTTCTGCCGGTTTGAAACCCACCTGATGGAAGGCGTACCGAACGGACTCGCCGAAATGGGGTCGATTGGCGGTCGGATTCTATGGTAGCCTGCCCACCCTGTTGAGAAACGAATTCCCGGGAGGTTCACGGATGAACATTTTGCAAACACTGAATGCCTTTCCCTTTGCTCTTTGCGGTTTTTGCATCTTTCTGCCAGTGACCACGATTGGTCAGGACACGCCATCAGCGGCAGAAAACCCGACTGCAGTAGCACCCACGGACGATGCTGAAACGTATTTGCTGCGTTTCACATTTCAGGAAGGTGAGACGCTGCGGTACGAAACTGAGCAGCGAGTAACGCAAAAGGCCGTCGCTGCAGCTGGCGCAAAGGTCGATTTGTCGACTGTGAAACAAACGCGTCTGTTCCGTGTGGGCGACGTCAGCGAACACGGTGAAGCACAGGTGTCGATGCAGTTCGAGCATGTTCGCATGGAACTGAGATCTGACGATCAGCCTACCGAAGTATTTGATACGTCGATGAAAAAGTCGGAAGTACCGACCAAGTTCCGCGCGGCCGCTCGCAAGTTGATGAGACCTGCTCCCACATTCACCCTGCGGACGGAGGGCACGCCTGTTTCTGACGAGGGTGTTGAGCAGATCCCCGAGGGCGGGCAGGCCGGATTCATGATGCCACTGCCTCGCGAGCCCATTGCCATTGGGCAAACGTGGAAAGTTAATATTCAGCCGGAAGTCCGAATTGCAGAAGGCATCATGAGAAAGATTTCGTTGCTGCGAACGTACCGCTTGAAGGAAATCGAAGGTGATGTTGCCACCATTACGTTTGCGACATCGATCGCATCAAAAGTCAGATCGCCAGCTATCAAAGCGCAACTGCTACAGGCAACTCCTCGGGGCACAATCCTGTTCAACGTCAAGCTCGGACGCGTGTTAAGGCGGGAACTGGCATTTGACCGGTCAGTTATGGGCGCGGTCGGGCCCAATACGATTCTGAGCGCCAAGGGCAAGACGAGAGAAAAATTGCTGCCTAGTGGCGCAAAGCAGGAAACTGTGTCCGCTCGGTAATTCCTGGTTCGGAAATTCGTGTCGGCTGCCACGTTGTCGGCGGCCAAATCTTTCTGAATGGTAATCTCCGGCAAGAGTTCGCCTTGCTTTTTCAGAGCATGGCCTTCCGCGGCATTTCAGTGGGCACCACCTGATTCAAGTCGCCAGCCCAGTCCACGACGGGGCGCAGATTCGTCTCAACGAGTGAGTCAATTCAGACCCGCAGAGCGACTGGCTTATTGCCGGGAACGGTGCTGCCCCGTCGCCGTAATGAGGCTGCAGTTGAAGGGCATGACCTCGAGTAGGAGTCAGTGCGAACCGCCGTAGTGGCGACTCGACTGACCAGAGGTGGGAAGTCTGCTGCCCCCCTTGGCACTTCAATTGAACCAGTATTTGAGCACGGCTTGTCGGCCCCCTCACATGCGCAGGGCCAAGCGGTAATTGAAGGCAGGTAATCCAGGGTAAGAGGGGTAATTTAGGGTGAAGCGGATGAATAGGGGCTGGGTGGTTACTAGACTCTGCGTTGATTCGAAGGAATTGTTTCGTCTGCTGAGCAGGCGGTATGGAGGCTTAACGGCCGAATGGAGCGGCATCACACCCCTTTAATGACGGGCCCGTTGGGGGGGCGCGAGGAAAAGGAATCTGCCGTGACGTTGACGTATATTCGAGTTGCCGGATGTTTGTGTACGCTGTTTCTCATGTCAGCTCCTGCCATGGCTGGTGGCTGGGAACATGACTATGAAACGGCGTTGAACCGAGCGAGAGCGAGCGACCGTTATTGATTCATTTCCACGCGGACTGGTGTGGCCCGTGTCGCAGCATGGAACGGAACGTGCTGAATACGGCGGAGGTGTTGTCCGCGTTGACGACGAACATTGTAGGGGTGAAGGTTAAGAGTGACGTGCGCCGTGACCTGGTTCGGCGGTACAAAATCAGGACCTTACCCAGCGATGTTATCATTTCACCAGACGGCAAGGCGGTGCATCGAACATCCGGCGCTGCGTCTCGCTCTGGCTATGTGGCAACATTGAAACGCTTCGGCAGATCGTCACACGGCTCAATGTCGACCAGCGTGGCCCAGTCTGTAGATTCTCGGAACAGTACGACAATGCCACGTAGTGGGCTGCCGCTGCGCAGGCGTCGAGCACCATCGTGCCGGAGCAGGAATCGACCGTCGTGGAACCGGAGGAGGCGGTCGTTGTGCAGGAGCACGCTGTTGCCGAGCCGAAGCCGACTGTCGCTGTGCAGCAGTCGATTCTCTTTGAGCCGAAGATGGCGGTCGTCGCAGAATCCGGGATGACCGTCGACACGAAATTCACGCGGATCGATGAGGCCGAAGACCCTGATCCTCCATTCACGATGACGCTTCGCCGTGATTCGGGCCGACGTATCGGCCTTGACGGATACTGTCCGGTGTCGCTTTCAACGGAGTCGAAATGGGTTCGGGGTGAAGCTGAATTCCAGTATGAATACCAACGCGTTAGCTATTCGCTGAGCAGCGCCAAGGAACTTAAGAGCTTTATCGCGGATCCTGAAAAGTACATTCCGTATTTGCACGGTTGCGATCCGGTAGCATTGGGAAATGACAACAGGGTGCAAATCGGCGCGATTGAATTGGGAGCAGCATATGGTAAACGCGTCTACTTTTTTGCCTCTGAACGCAACCGAGCCGCTTTCCTGAAGGCTCCTCAGAGATTCTCTGCCGAACGGAACACTGTCGCAAACACTCAGTGAGCAGACGTCGCCGCACCACTGATCCTGAGTGGCACTACTGCAGTCGATGCAGCCCGGAGAACGTGCAACGCGTGCACGCAAAGACACCAGGGGATTCAGGTCGCAACATATTGTCATTCTGCCGTGCACGACGCATTTATTCGTGATCCTTTTGTGTCCAGAGATCGCATTACGGCTCGCAGGTGGATGTTGACCGTGGCCGTGAGTATCATGCTTACATTCGGCGGGAACCGTTTCCGTTTGACACGCTTCGTCCGTGATGGGGCCGGTGACCGTGATTCATTCGATGTCAGTGAAACGTCATATTCTGATGACGACGTTGTGCTGGACTGCAGCCAGCATGACAGGTAACGCAGCCGACGACAGAATCGACTTCAATCGCGATGTTCGACCGATCCTGTCCAATCATTGTTTCGAGTGTCATGGTCCGGATGCTGAACAACGGCAGGCCGATCTTCGGCTGGATCAGCGTTCGAATGCGATCGCCGTCCATGACGACGTGGCCGCAATTGCTCCCGGGAATTCGTCTGTCAGCGGCATGGTGGAACGCATCACGTCCCGCGATGAAGATCTGGTCATGCCGCCTCCTGATTCCGGCGAACGTCTCAGTGACCAGCAGGTCGCGGTTCTGCGGCAATGGATTGATCAGGGAGCGACCTACGCGAAACACTGGTCGTTTGAATCCATCAGTCGTCCGGCGACACCGGACGTCGTTCCTGCTGACTGGCCGAAGAACGATGTGGATGCCTTCATACTGGCAAGGCTTAATGCCTCAGGAATCGAACCCTCGAAAGAGGCAGAGCGGGCAACTCTGATCAGGCGGGTTTATCTGGATCTGCTCGGGCTGCTGCCGAGTATTCAACAGGTTGATGCTTTCACTCGCGATACTCAAGCAGATGCTTATGAACGCATGGTGGATGACGTGCTGCAGAGTCCGCATTTCGGTGAACGGTGGGGCCGTCACTGGCTGGATCAGGCGCGTTACGCAGATTCACACGGCTACACGAACGACAATGAACGTTCCATCTGGCCGTACCGTGACTGGGTCATTGAAGCGTTCAATCGCGACCTGCCTTTTGATCAATTTACGACGGAGCAACTGGCGGGTGATCTGCTGGACAATCCGACACTGGCTCAAAAGGTGGCGACAGGTTTTCATCGCAACACGTTGATTAACAGCGAAGGCGGAACCAAAGCCGATCAGTTTCGCGATGAGCAGGTGAAGGACCGGACAGACACCACCGGACTG
Source organism: Fuerstiella sp. (assembly GCA_029247265.1). Lineage (GTDB taxonomy): Bacteria > Planctomycetota > Planctomycetia > Planctomycetales > Planctomycetaceae > Fuerstiella. The sequence continues at coordinate 34,002 of JAQWLN010000122.1, read as the reverse complement.
GTCTGGATGGGGCTGACGGTAGGTTGTGCGAAGTGTCATTCTCACAAGTTTGACCCGGTCAGTCAGGCCGAGTATTACCAGCTGTACGCATTCTTTAACTCCACTGTCGACCGCAATTCCGTGACGCCGACAGTTCAGGTGCCGTCGGCGACTCAGACACAGCAGCTTGATGAACTGTCAACGTTGAAGGCTTCGCTTTCAGAGCAATTGGACAGTGACCCGGACGTCGAAAAACGACAGAAGATCTGGGAGAAAGACATCGTAGTAAAGGCAAAAAGTGCAACTGCCGACACCGACGACGGAATGTCGTGGCAGATCCTTCCGTTGTCAGGCAAGTCGACGAAGGATTCCACGCTCAGCAGTCTTGGCGATCACTCGCTGCTGGTGACGGGGACTGCGGCGGACAGTGAAGAATACCATTCCACTGCCAGAAGTCCGCTGACGAAAATTCGCTCCGTGCGTCTGGAAGTATTGACGGACGACAGCCTGCCAAACAAGGGGCCTGGTCGTGCGGACAGCGGCAACTTTGTTCTGTCTGAATTTTGGTTTCGTACCGGCGATGGTCGAGAATTAAGGTTCGCTCGAGCAGGAGCTGAGCATTCCCAGGCAGGCTACGCCGTGGGAAAGGCCATTGACGGCAAAGGTGATACGGGTTGGGCGATTAATGATGCCCCGGAAGGCAGCCCGAACCGAAATCGTATCGCGTGGTTCGTGCTGCCGGAAACGCTGGAGGTTGAGGAAGACCATGCGCTGACTTTCAAGATGCAGTTTAATCGAAAGATGTTCAGCATTGGCCGGTATCGTCTGAGCATTTCTTCCGACGAATGGGTTGATCGTCCAGGGGCTGCTCAACTGGCCACACTGATTGCTGTGGAGCCGGACAAACGCAGTGCCGAGCAGAAAGCCAAACTTCGCAAGGCCTTCGTGCAGTCAGATGCTGAATTGGCCGATCTGGATCGTCAGCTGACGGAAACAACGAAGAAGTTCGACTCAGTCAAACGCAGCATCCCCACGACAATGATACTTCAGGAGCTGGAAAAGCCGCGGCAGGCTTTCCGCCAGATTCGTGGTGATTTCCTGCGACCGGGTGAGAGTCTTCAGCCAGGTGTTCCGGGCGTTCTGCCGGGACTGCCGGCATCTGACACGCAGCGCGATCGACTCGACCTTGCCAGGTGGCTGCTGAGTAAGAAGCATCCACTGACCGCGCGCGTCCGCATGAATCGAATCTGGATGCGACTGTTTGGCCGTGGGCTCGTTGAAACGGAAAATGACTTTGGGACTCAGGGGACGCTGCCCTCTCACCCCGAACTGCTGGACTGGCTTGCCGCCGAATTCATGCAACAGGAATGGTCAACAAAGGCCATGCTGCGACTTCTGATGACGTCTGCGACATACCGGCAAAGGTCCGACACGCGAACAGATCTGGTAAACACTGATCCGCAAAATCGTCTGCTGGCTCGGCAGTCACGAATCCGCGTCGAGGCAGAGATTATTCGTGATCTGGCACTGGCTGTCAGCGGGAAACTCAGTCCCCGGATCGGCGGTCCCGGAGTCTATCCCCCTCAGCCTGAAGGTGTGTACGCATTTACCCAGAGAAAGAAAAACTGGAAGACCAGCCAGGACGAAGATCGTTTTCGTCGGGGCATGTATACGTTCTTCTATCGCAGTGCACCGTACCCCATGCTGACCACGTTTGATGTGCCGAAATTCAATCAGGTCTGCACCAGTCGCGACCGTTCCAATACGCCTTTGCAGTCACTCACGTTGGCAAATTCTGAAGCGCTGTTTGAACTTGCAGAGATCTTCGGTCAACGCATTGTTGAAGAAGGTGGTGCGTCTGATCTCGATCGGGTGCATTTCGCCTTTCGCACTGGTCTTGCCCGCAGTCCGGCGCTGGCTGAAACCGCTCGCCTGCAGAACTACACACAACACGTCCGAAAACAATTCAGCAATGAAGAAAAAGTCTGGACAGCAGTGGCTCGAGTCATCATGAATCTTGACGAATTTGTCACGCGCGAGTGAGCAGCTGGACATGGTTTACAAGGGGGGTTGCTTCCTCGCACATCTGATTGCCCGAAACTGCAAAATTTCACATGGCCTGACGCCGATTAAACACTGCCGACGGTATCGCGAAACGATGAAACACAAATCTCCTTCTTCAAATCATCCGCTGCTGGCTTCGACTCGTCGAGGTTTCTTTGGCCAGGCGGGGCTGAGCGTCGGCAGTATGGGGCTTGCGTCTCTGCTGGCAGACTCGTGTTCGGCTGATACCGCTCCCAGGCCTGTCGCCAAAGCCAAAGCCGTCATTTATCTGTTCATGGCGGGTGGACCCAGCCAGCTGGAATTGTTTGAAAACAAACCGAAGCTGACCGAACTGTCGGGGCAAACGCCTCCGGAAAGCTTTATGAAGGACAGGCGTTTCGCGTTCCTGAAAGGAACGGAAACACTTCTGGGGCCGCGGCAGAAGTTTGGTCGCTACGGAGAAAGCGGAGTTGAACTCAGTGCTCTGTTGCCATATCACCGGGAGATCGTCGATGACGTTTGCTTCGTGAAGGGTATGGTGACAGACGTGTTCAACCATGGTCCGGCGAAACTGTTCATGCAGACCGGATCGCCTCAGCCCGGGCGTCCGTCCATGGGGTCGTGGGTGACATACGGTATTGGCAGTGAATCGGCCAATCTGCCCGGGTTCGTCGTACTGCAATCCGGTCCGCGAGGGCCTCGCGGCGGATCAGCGCTGTGGTCCAGTGGTTTCCTGCCGACGAATTATCAGGGCGTTCCGTTTCGCGGGCAGGGGGATCCGATTCTGAATCTGAAAAGTCCGGCTGACTATGACCGAGATGCGCAGCGGGAGTTCACGGATACCGTCAGTGGATTGAATCAATTGCGGTTTGACAGTGTTGGTGACCCGGAAATCCAGACTCGAATTGCAGCCTATGAAATGGCCTATCGGATGCAGATGAGTGCTCCGGACCTAATGGATCTGAGTGACGAATCAGACCATGTGCTCAAAATGTACGGCGTCGAACCTGGAAAACCATCGTTTGCGAACAACGCTATTCTTGCACGACGCCTGGTCGAACGTGGCGTGCGATTCATTCAGTTGTACCACACCAGCTGGGATCAGCACGGCGCCGCGGAATCCCTGGATGGCGAATTGCCACTGCGTTGTAAAGAAGTTGACCAGGCATCGGCAGCGCTGGTGAAGGATCTGAAACAACGAGGACTGCTGGACGATGTGCTGGTGGTCTGGGGCGGAGAATTCGGCCGAACACCGATGGGTGAAGAACGCACGCCAGCTGGTCGGGACCACCACATCGATGCCTATACCATGTGGTTGGCTGGCGCCGGGATCAAACCCGGATTTACGCTCGGGGCCACCGACGAACTGGGATTTGGCGTAACAGAAGGCAGAGTTCACGTCCACGACCTGCAGGCAACGATTCTGCATCAGCTGGGCATTGATCACAGGCAGCTGACATTCCGTTCACAGGGGCGAGACTTTCGACTGACAGACGTTCACGGGAATGTCGTGAAAGAAATTCTCACTGGGTAGTCGCGTTCGGCTCGACATTGGCTAACATGATTTCCATGTGACGAGGCATTCTTTAAGTGTCGTAACATGCCGGTCTCATCACTCAACTGACAGGTTTTGAAATGAATTATTGTGGCCTTCGGATTTTGTATGCATTCTCGTTCATCACGTTCCTGTGTGCGGGGGCCACAGCGGCCGATAAACCAGAGCCACTAAAGGGGCTGTTGATTACTGGTGGCTGTTGCCACGATTACGAAAGTCAAAAGCGAATCATTACCGAGGGTATGAGTCAGCGAGTCCACATTACGTGGGATATTGTCCACGAAGGTGGCACCGGTCGTGACCACAAGATCTCGGTCTACAGTGAAAAAGGGTGGGCGAAGAAGTACGACGTTATTTTCCATAACGAATGTTTTGGTGGCGTTGTCGATGACGATTTTGTTCAGGCAATAGCGGCCGCTCACCACGACGGCGTGCCTGGGATCTTCGTACACTGTTCATTGCACAGCTACCGCAATGCGGCTGTTGCGGCTGATTCGTGGCGGGAACTGATCGGCGTGACATCGCGAAGTCACGAAAAGAAACGAGCCGTCAAAGCCGTGACAGTGAATGCCGGACATCCTGTCATGACAGGCTTTCCTGAAGAATGGCCGACACCGAATGGTGAGCTGTACAAGATTGAACGCGTGTGGCCAAATTGTATTCCACTGGCGCAGGCCTGGGGCGAAGACACAAAGAAGGAGCACACCGTCATCTGGCTGAATACATTCGGCCGGGCCAGAGTCTTCGGCACGTCGCTGGGCCACCACAATGAGACGATGAACAACGACGTCTGGCTGAATCTTGTCGCAAAGGGACTGCTGTGGAGTGTGGATCGACTGCAGCCCAATGGCGAGCCGATCGCTGGCTACGAAGGTTCCGGAATCAAACCGATTGTCATCGGGAATGATCAGGCTGCCGTTCCCGTGCCGGATCCACGGTTTACTGCATCATCGCGATAGTTGACGGTTGGGGCCAGGCGTTTTCCTGTCCGACAGTATTGCGAACGGCATTTCTTTCTGTCGTTGACTGGTCGAAAACTTGTAATGCGAACTGTGTCTGACCGGCTCTGTTGGCGGCATCCTGCTGACACACTTCGGGTAAAAACGAGCTGCAGACAGTCGTCGTATCCATCGGATCAAATATGAACTGGGCACTTGTTGCACGTCTGCTGGGGCTGATCTCGCTGTTGATCGGCGGTGCCATGGTCGTTACGTTGCCCTGGTCATATCCGTGGTTCGGTCAGACCGTTGTCTTTGAACAGGCTGCTTTTGGGGGCATGCTCAGGTCAATTGCCGTGTGCGGCGTCGTCGGTGGACTGCTTCTGTTTGGTGGTCGGCGGGCAAAGGAGAAGTTGCTGCGGAAAGAGGCGCTGGCGGTCGTTGGCGTTGGGTGGATTCTGTGCGGGGTAATGGGGGCACTGCCGTTTTTTCTGACGCCGACCTATCGCATGGCAGCAGTTCCGATGAGCGTGTCCGATGCCGTGTTTGAATCGATCTCCGGATTCACGACGACCGGTGCGTCTGTACTGACAGACCTCGAGATCCCTTCTGGTGTCGTCGACTGCGAACAGGCTGCCTTACGCGGAGAGATCGCCTACATTCCTCGCAGTGTTCTATTCTGGCGCAGTTTCACTCACTGGCTGGGGGGAATGGGAATCATCGTGCTGTTTGTCGCGATTCTGGGGCAGCTTGGTGCGGGTGGCAAAGCGTTGATGCGTCGGGAAGTTCCCGGTCCGCTCACGGATACGGTGCGTCCACGTGTGCGCGAAACAGCGATGCTGATGTGGGGCATTTATCTTGGTCTGTCAGCGCTGATGACGGTGATTCTGTTGATTCAGGGGCTGGATCTCTTTGATTCGTTGTGCCATACGTTTGGAACGCTGGCGACAGGCGGCTTCAGCACTCGGAATGACAGCGTCGGCGCTTTTGGCGACGCGCGTTTTGAATTCACGCTCATCGTTTTCATGATCGCTGCCGGCACCAACTTCAATCTGTATTATCTGCTGCTGCGAAAGCCCACCGGACGCTCAGAACGCACCGTTATTGACCGTGTCCGTGCATTCTTTTCCGATCCGGAATTTCGGGCGTATTTGGCGATTCTCTTTGTCGGTACAGCGACGCTTACGGCTGTCCTGTACGGCACCGACACCTATCCCTCAATTTCCAGCGGTTTGCGTCATGCCTGTTTTAACGTCGTGGCGGTTATGACGACGACGGGTTTTGGCACTGTGGATTTTGCCCTCTGGCCGGAATTCTCCCGATCAGTATTGCTGTTGCTGATGTTTGTGGGAGGGTGTTCCGGATCCACAGGTGGCGGCATCAAGGTTATCCGATTTCTGGTGCTGTGCAGTGTTCTGAAACTGGAGGCAGAACGTGCCTTTCGTCCTAACCTTGTGCGCCCACTGCGTATCGACGGAAATCGAGTCGACGATTCGGTAGGGCGGGACGTGCTTGTGTATTTTTGCCTGATTGCCGTGATTTTTGCAGGCAGTTGGTGCCTGCTGATGGCGATCGAACCGGGCACGCAGTGGCAGGGTGAAACATCGGCCGAAAAACTCACGGATTGCGCCGGAGCCATCGCGGCAACGCTCAACAATATTGGACCGGGACTGGGCGTCTGTGGTCCTCACGGTAATTACTCGGCATTCTCGGACGCGTCAAAGCTTCTGTTAACATTCCTGATGCTTCTGGGACGACTGGAACTGTTTGCCATCATCGTCCTGTTGATCCCGGGGTTCTGGAAGCTTCAATAGCCCGCCGCCTGCCGGAGCTCATTACCTGGCCTTGCCGCAGTCGGCAAACAGGACAAAGGCCGTGACACGGTAGGCCGAGTGGAACGCGGCGTTCTAACCATCATCCCAATCGCAGTGCCGCACTTCGTACGGCCTGCGGTCATCCTGGTGCTGTCACCTTGCGGCTTCATTCGCTGAAATCGGTTCTTGGTTCTGTGAGGTTCAGCTCTTTGATCCAGGTGTTGCGGTAACGCACGTCGTGGCCTTCGCACTGAAGTTTCAGGCCCTGCGGTGTGTCTGTGATGCCGAATCCCTTTTCATTGCCGCCGTCAACACCTGAATTTGGGCCGCCCCAGACCTTGTTGATCTGTATGTGATCGTGCACCTTCTTACCGTTGAAATACATGGACACTCTGGCTTTTTCTGTCAGCTTGCCGTCTTTGAACCGCGCTGCACGAAAGTTGATGTCATATGCATTCCATTTTCCGAATCCGTTGTATGCATGATATGGTGATTCTGTTTCGTTGATGACGGCTCCCATACCGTGCTTCGTCTTATCTCCATCCAGCACCTGGATTTCGTAGCGGTTCTGCAGATAGACGCCACTGTTACCGCCCGGCTTGACCACCAGGAATTCGATGTGCAGTCGGAAGTCGCGATATCGTTTTTTCGTCACGATGTCCGCAGTTCCATACTTACCGCCGGCCGCAACCGGATCATCGGTCATTACAACCGTACCTTTGTCTACCGGGTCATCAACGATCTTCCACTTGATTGGCAGTGACGAGGCAAACCGAGGGCCGTCCCAGTACGTCCACTTTCCATCCAGCATCTTTCGAGACCCGTCGATGATCACTTCGGCGCCAACAATCGGAGCAGCGCCAACGCCGACGTCCGCAACAGCAATTGTCCCGGATTCGGAGTAGTGACATATCAGAACAGATGTGACGACAAATAATCTAAGCAACATGGTTGAACTTTCATTGACTCTGAAAACTTATTGGGGCTGACGGCCGAAGGACTTTTATCGTTGCTCGGGCTTGCTGTCGCAATGCTGTGGCTGACCGTCCTGTCCACTTTCCGGAAATCGCTGCCGAAGCTGTAAACGACCGAGTGTTGCCAGGAAACAGCTTTGCATGCATGGACGCCCATTCGCGGTTTTCGGATTATTGGCTGTCCTCTCAAGGACAACGGAGAGCGGCGCCAGCTTCCGCTCACGCCGCCTGTAATGTGGAGGAACCACTGCGGGTTGGCAGATTCTGGCGCGTAAAACTATCCTGAGACCGTTGCACCGGTCGAAATTGCCAGACTGTGAGCGATTCCTCTTGCTTCATTGTTCGATTGGGAGGCACACTATGCCGAACAGAAGTTGGGTAGTGATATCTGCCGAAAAGACCAGGGAGACAATCGTCATCGTTGTGGTGCCTCCGGCATCACTGGAATTCGTCCGCCGGCTTCATTCTCCGGCGGACGCGACGCATTCTCACAACAACCACGGACATTGAAAATGAATCGTCAAAAGCAGATATTCGGCCTGTCTCTCGCAGTTCTGGCAGCGACGCTGACTTCCTCACCCGCAATGGCGCAGGGGCTCATATTTCATTTGCCGGAAGATGGTACCGGCGTGGAGTATTCCGGTGAGATCATTCAGGAGAACGTCCGGCCCGACATTGCGGATGGCAAAGAAACGCTGAGATGGAGTCGTGAGATCAGTATCAAGTCGGTGGGGCGGGAAGATGCTCAGTTCGAAGGCGTGCTGCAACCGTGTCGATGGATCGAGATCAAGGTGATTACGGGCGACGCTGGCGCCGCCGGGATTGACCCCGGTCCAGTGGGGGCCCGCATCTACAAGGTCCTGGTGCCGGAAAGTAAAGTACTGGACAAATCGGTTGACAGTCTGCTTGTGCCGAACGTGATGTTACCGATCGTGAAAGGGCACCGGCGGCTGGGCGAAAATCAGGTGAAAGTCATAAAGAGTCCGGCTCTGCGAATCTACCCAACGGTATGCCTGCTGAATAACTATCCGGAGCCGGCGGTCGTATCTCCATCAGAGAGCCCTCAGCTGGATGCGACCAACCTGTCGTTTAATGCACGTCACCTGAAGGGGCAGACAGTGATGGAGCGGCCGCAAAGTCGTTCCACGAATGAGGGGCACTTCTGGGTCACGCCGGAAGTACCATTCGGTCTTGCTCGCTGGGAAGTCGTTGTGACTCGCGAACAAAAAGAATCGACCGCTGCTCGCGACACGTTCGCGGAAGTCAGCACGATCAAAAGCACTATGTCGGTGAAACGCATCCTGGATATTGCTGAGAGCGAACTGAACACGCAGTAATTACTGCGGGTCATAACCCAGATTTGGTGCCAGCCAGCGTTCACTGTTCTTAACGGACATCTTCCTGCGAATGGCGTAGTCTTCAACCTGGTCTTTAGAGATACGGTCGACGCTGAAGTAGCGAGCTTCCGGGAGGCTGAAGTACAGACCGCTGACGGACGCAGCGGGCCACATTGCAAAGCTCTCGGTCAGCGTCATGCCGGTGGCGGCTTCTGCGTCGAGCAGCGTCCATAAGTCGCCTTTGGGAAGGTGATCGGGACATGCCGGATAGCCGAAGGCCGGTCGTATACCGCGATACTTTTCGGCGATCAGGTCTTCATTGGACAGGCGTTCACCGTTACCAAAGCCCCACTCCGAACGCACCTTCGCGTGCAGATACTCGGCGAATGCCTCGGCAAAGCGATCCGCGAGGGCTTTGATCATGATGGCCCGGTAGTCGTCTCCGGATGCTTCGACCGACTTCGCCAGTTCGTCGCAGCCATGGCCAGCCGTGACAGCAAAGGCTCCGATGTAATCGGGGATAGACGCAGCGTTACCGCAGGAATCTCCGGCCACAGGCGCAACGTAGTCGGCCAGGCTGCGAAAATCCTTTTGACCGACTCGCTCCCATTGCTGCCGCAGCATGGGAAACCGCATCAGTTCTGTGCTGCGAGTCTCATCGGTCCACAGAATGATGTCGTCACCGTCCGAATTGGCCGGCCAGAATCCGTAGACGCCCCTTGCTCGCAGGCTGTTGTTGGCTAACAGCTGCTTCAATTCCACCTGTGCGTCGTCGAACAGTTTTTTTGCTTCATCACCAACGACTTTGTCTTCGAAGATACGCGGGTACTTGCCGATCAACTGCCAGCTGCTGAAGAACGGAGACCAGTCAATGTGTGGCACCAGTTCTGTCAGCGGCAGATCCTCGATGATACGTGTGCCGCAGAAGTCGGGTTTTGGCGGCTGGTACTGCTCCCAGTCAATGCTGAAACGATTGGCCAGAGCCTCTTTGTATGGGACAAGCTTCACCTGTTGCCGCTGTTCAAAGGCAGCTCGAGCTTTTTCCTGGGCCTCAAGGTTCCGCTGTACAAAGGCGGTCTTCGATTCCGGGTCCAGAAGGGCTTCCACCACACCGACGGACAGCGATGCGTCTCCGACATGAATTACCGGATGATCGTAGGCCGGAGCCACCTTGACGGCGGTGTGCTTGGCGCTGGTGGTGGCTCCGCCAATCAGCAATGGCAGTTCCCAGCCCTGTTCCTTCATGGTACGAGCAACCGTGATCATTTCGCCCAGCGAAGGTGTGATCAGTCCACTAAGACCGATCATGTCGGCATTGTGTTTTTTCGCTTCCGCCAGAATTGTTTCGCAGGGCACCATGACGCCCAGGTCGATCACCTCAAAATTGTTGCATCGCAGCACCACGGCGACGATATTCTTGCCGATGTCGTGGACATCGCCTTTGACTGTCGCAATCAGGAATGTCCCACGAGCAGTGCTGGTCGCGGTTGTTGCGTCGGAGTCCTTTTCAGCGGCGTCCGCCATGGCGATGGCTTCTTCACGTGAACCGGTGAACAGGCCGTTTTCAGTGAACTGCCTGTTGTCCTCACCGGCAGCCTTTTCCGCTTCCATAAACGGTTCCAGCCAGGCGACGGACTTCTTCATCACTCGAGCGGACTTCACCACCTGCGGCAGGAACATTTTTCCGGCACCGAACAGTTCGCCAACGACGTTCATGCCGTCCATCAACGGTCCCTGAATTACGTCCAGCGGCCGGCCAAATTTCTGACGAGCTTCTTCGGTGTCTCCGTCGACGTAGTCCGTAACGCCCTTCAATAACGCGTGTTTCAGGCGCTCTTCGATCGTGCCATTGCGCCACTCTTCTGTCCGTTTTTCGCCGTTGGCTTTTTCTTTGACCGTTTCCGCGTAGTCGATCAATCGTTCAGTCGCATCTGAGCGGCGATTCAGCAACACGTCTTCAATGAAGACCAGCAGCTCTTTGTCGATTTCGTCGTAAACTTCCAGTTGAGTCGGGTTGACAATTCCCATGTCCAGGCCGGCAGCAATGGCGTGATACAGAAAAGCTGCATTCATCGCTTCCCGGACCACGTTATTGCCGCGGAATGAAAAGCTGATATTGCTGACGCCACCGGACGTTTTTGCTCCGGGACATTCCTTTTTGATCTGCCGAACAGCCTCGATGAATTCGACAGCGTAGTTGGCATGTTCTTCCATCCCGGTGCCGACCGTCAGGATGTTGGCGTCGAAGATGATATCCGTTGGTGGAAACCCGACTTTCTCGGTCAGTAGTTTGAAGGCACGCTTGCAGATTCGCACTTTTTCTTCACACGAAACCGCCTGTCCGGTTTCGTCGAAGGCCATGACGATCGTGGCGGCTCCGTAGCGACGAATCAGTCGCGCCTGTTCAAGAAACTTCTCTTCGCCTTCCTTCATGCTGATGCTGTTGACGATGCTCTTGCCCTGGCAGCATTTCAGTCCGGCTTCGATGACGTGCCAGTCAGAACTGTCGATCATGATTGGCACGCGCAGGTCGTCGTCGTGCAGCAGCCAAAGAAACTTTTCCATGCAGCGGGGACCGTCCAGCAGGCCCTCGTCCATGTTGACATCAATCACATTTGCGCCGCCATCCACCTGATTGGCAGCGACGCTGAGTGCTTCTTCGTATTTTTCTTCGCGAATCAGTCGCGCAAACCGGCGAGAGCCGGTTACGTTTGTGCGTTCGCCGACGTTCAGGAAGTTCGTTTCCGGACGCAGGGCCAGATAGTCGAAGCCCGAGTAGGTGGCCCAGCCGTTACCGTCCGGAATCTTCCGCGGCGGCACGTTCGCGACCGCTTCGGCCACTTTGCTGATGTATTCGGGAGTGGTCCCGCAGCAGCCGCCAACAACGTTGACCAGTCCAGCTGTTGCCGCTGAGTGCAGCGTTTCCGTAAAGTCGCTGGCGTTGCTGTCGAATCCGCCCATGCCGTCCGGCATGCCTGCATTTGGATAACAGGTGACGTACTGCGTCGCCATTTCAGACAACGTCTCCAGGTACGGCTTCATCTGAGTCGGTCCCAGCGCACAGTTGAAGCCGACGCTGAGTGACGGGAAGTGTTCGACGGATGTGTAGAAGGCCTCGACCGCCTGACCGAGCAGAGTGCGACCACCGGTGAAGACTGTGCCGGAAATCATGACTGGAATTTCGCGGCCTTTTTCTTCGAAGACCTGTGTGATGGCAAACAGGCACGATTTCATGTTGAGTGTGTCGAAGCTCGTTTCCGGCAACAGCAGATCGCAGCCGCCATCCATCAGACCACGGACCTGCTCTGCATATGATTCGACCATCTGATCGAAGCCGACCGGTCGGGTGCCTGGCTTTTCGGCGTTCATCGACAGTTGAATCTTTGTCGGTCCAATACTGCCGGCGACGTAACGGGGCCTTCGGGAATCTGCCTTGAAGGCCCTGTCAGTGACCGACCGTGCCAGTTCTGCTCCAGCCTTGTTTATCTCATACGTCAGGTCTGCGACGCCAAACTCTTCCAGCGAGACAATATTCGCGTTGAAGGTGTCCGTTTCAATAATGTCCGCGCCGGCATCGATGTATTGCTGATGGATGTCTGCAATCAGTTGAGGCTGTGTCAGTACCAGCAGGTCGGTCGCATTCTTAACGTCAATGTGATGATCTTTGAATCGGGCGCCGCGATAAAACGCTTCGTCGGGATCGTGCGACATGATCAATGCGCCCATTGATCCATCGATCACAAGGATTCGTTCGTGCAGGAGTTCGCGAATGTCTGGCTTGATGGGCATTTGAAAACAGGCGGGGCGGCCCGCCAGCCGATTTGAGCTACCGCTCGGAAGCCGATGAATCGCTTCCGTTGGTCGCAGCAAAGAGAGATGGGAAATGGTTGGAAAGCGTGCGGACAGATCCAGCCCAGGCTTTCACGCTGGCGGATTCTAGGTAGATGACTGACTCTACGAAACCCGTTATTTCATTGATATTGATGATTCTCGATGGTCGCCAGGCTTCACTTGTCGGCTGATTTGACTCTGCCGGTTTGCCTCCCAATTTGGGCCGTGGAATTGCGATGGCAGTGGCCTGTCCATACAATACGCGGTTCGGCCCGAGCGAAATTGCTCGAATGTAGCCGTCCATTTGCCTGTGAACGTAATTCTGACCAGCGGCCCTGGGCCGTTTCGTCTTTCTCATTGTTCTACCTTGCTCCGGAGATTGTGAACTCATGGCGACCGAAAAGAAGAACGCGTCCCGTCGGGATTTCTTGAAGACTTCTACGACCGCTGCTGCTGCCGGCAGCGTGCTCAGCAGCCTTAACGCCGTGCAGGCAGCTCATACCAGCTACGACGAGACCGTTCGTATTGGCATGATCGGATGTGGTGGTCGCTGTACTGGCGCGGCCGAGCAGGCCATGAACACAGAGGGACCGACAAAGCTGATTGCGATGTGCGATGCTTTTGACGATCGTCTGCAAGGCAGCCTGAAGACGCTTAGTCGAAAGCACACCGACAAAGTTGACGTACCCAAAGAACGACAGTTCGTTGGCTTCGATGGCTATCAGAAGTTGCTGGATACCGATATCGATCTGGTGTTGATCGCCACTCCGCCTGGTTTTCGCCCCGTTCATTTTGAAGCGGCGGTTAATGCTGGCAAACATATCTTCGCCGAAAAACCTGTCGCCGTGGACCCTGCCGGTGTACGGCGGTTTCTGGAAGCCACACGCGTATCCAAAGAAAAGAACCTGCTTGTACAGATCGGCCTGCAGCGTCGCCACGAGCCGGCCTACGTGGAAACCATCAAACGTCTGCACGATGGTGCGATCGGCGACATCGTAGCAGCTCGCGCCTACTGGAACGGTGGTGGCGTGTGGACTCGTCCTCGCAAAGAAGGTCAGACGGAAATGGAGTATCAGATGAGAAACTGGTACTACTTTAACTGGCTGTGTGGAGACCACATCACGGAACAACATATTCACAATCTTGACGTCATGAACTGGCTGATGGACGGTCATCCCGTGAAGGGGCAGGGTCAGGGCGGTCGTCAGGTCCGCACCAGCAAAGAGCATGGCGAAATCTATGACCACCACATGGTCGAATTCACATACGGTGACACGCCGTACGGAAATGACGCGCTGATGATCAGTCAGTGTCGTCATATTCAGAAGTGCTGGAACAAGGTCGACGAGTTCGCTCACGGCAGCAATGGTTCGTGCCACATCGGCGGCGCTAAAATCTTTGACAAGAACGGCAATGAAACGTGGGCCTACGGTCGTGGCGGTCGTGGCGGACACCAGCAGGAGCACCATGACCTGTTTGCAGATCTGCGTGCCGGCAAGCGTCCGAACGAAGGCGAATACGGTGCACACAGCACGATGACGTCAATCTTTGGGCGAATGTGTACTTACAGCGGCAAGGAAATCACCTGGGACGAGGCGATTAACTCGGAGGTTGTCGTTTCACCGATCGACAAGTTCACCAGCATGACCGACACACCACCGGTACTGCCGAACGAAGACATGAGCTACAACATTCCCATGCCCGGAACGACGAAGGTTCTTTAGGGGCAACTGGGCTGACACGAATTTTTCAAGGGCTGGCGTCCGGAAAGGCGCCAGCCTTTTTTTCGATTGGGCTGCGACATTATGAATCTCACCTCAATTGAGCAACGTCTGCCGTTATCTCGATCGAAGGCTGTGTGATGTCAGGGACGCACTCACTTTCCGGCGAGTCCGTTGGCAAAATCGTGTTGAACGACAGCTGCTGGTTGCTCGATCAGCGTCTGTGGTTTGGTTTTCTGGCCGCTCTGATTTTTACCATTCCGGTACGTGCCGCCGACTATCCGTCAAAGCCGGTCAAGATCGTCGTGCCGTTCGCCCCCGGTGGCGGCAGCGATACGTTTGTTCGCATCGTTCAGGCAGTCGTACAGAACGACGGACTGCTTGAGAAACGGCTCGTCGTCATTAATCGTCCCGGAGCCGGTGGTACAATTGGCAGTCAGTTTGCCAAAGATGCCGAGCCTGATGGTTATACGATTCTGAATCTGCATGACGGCATCCTGTCCGCTCGGCACGCCGGGCAAACGGAATATGGTCCCGAAGCGTTTGAAGCTGTTGCAGCTACGGGAAGAACCGGGTCGATGGTATGTGTGAAGGCTGGATCACGGTGGACCAGTTTGCCTCAGCTGCTTGAGGCTGCACGTGATCAGCCAAACACCATCACGTTCGCCGCCAATCTGGGAGCACTCAGCCATTTCGCCGGACTTAAGCTGGAATCTGCGTTTGCCGGTGCCGGTTTTCGTTATGTTCCCACCGGTGGAGGGGCAAAGCGATTTGGCGACTTGATCGGGGAACATGTGGACGTGAGTGTCTTTGCGGTCGCCGAGTACGCTCAGTTCAAAGACGGTGGCTTGCAGGCCATCGCGTACCTTGACGAAGAACGGCATCCTGCGTTTCCAGACGTCCGAACGGCACGCGAGGATGACATCGATGTCGTCTGGGACCTGATTCAGTACTGGTGGGCACCGAAGGGGACCCCGCAGCACTGTGTCGACCGAATCGTGAAGATGCTGCGTGACGCGATGGAATCTGCAGATATGCGGCAGCGATTGGCAGAACTGATGATTGAACCACTGTTCCTGTCCGGTCAGCCGCTGCAGCGAGAGCTGCTGAAACGCGAAGTCATGATCAGTCAGGTCGGCACGGGCGATCCTATCGAACTGCCGAACACACCGCTGTTTGTGATTGTTGTGACGGTGCTGTTGGGGCTCTTCGCCAGTCGGCGGCCGCAAATCCCACTGCCGCGAAGTCCATCTGAAATTGATTTATCATCATTGGCCGCGCCCCGTCAACACGCCGAGTCTGGAAACCACGAGGGCTTTATTGCCGTGCGCCTGCGATTTACAACGGTCGCATTGTTGCTGTTGTTCTGCCTGTTATTTTCTCTTCGCATCGCTCCGTACTGGCTATTGAGTACCTCGTTCGTTCTCGTTCTTGGTGCATGCCTTTTGACTCACAATTGCCGCAATATGTCAGCATTGTTTGCCGCAGCCGTAGTGGTGGGGCCCGGGTGTTACTATCTGCTCACGGAGGTTCTGGTCATTGACATTTGACGTGATCAACCCCATGTTTTTGTGGTGGACAACTCTGGGCGTTGTGCTTGGCGTTACTGTCGGCTGCATTCCCGGACTCACCGGAGCGATGGTCATTGCGTTGACGTTGCCGCTGACGTTTGCAATGTCTCCGCCGGACGCGCTGACGCTGCTGGTCGCAATCTATGTAGGCTCCGTCAGTGGGGGTCTGATCTCAGCGACACTGTTGAATATCCCCGGGACACCGGCGTCGTTAATGACAACGCTGGACGGTTTCCCCATGGCTGCCGGAGGGCGACCGAAGCGTGCGCTATCGCTGGGAATTGCAGCATCACTGGCTGGCGGAGTGTTCAGCTGGGGCGTATTGACACTGCTGGCCGAACCAATGGCTGTCTGGTCGACAAAGATCGGCCCGCCGGACATGTTTTCGCTGGTAATGCTGGCGTTGGTGTTGATCGCGGTCATCAGTCGTGAGTCGTTGACCATGGGATTATTTGCAGGCAGTCTGGGGCTGCTGTTTGCAATGCCTGGCATGCATCCGGCAACCGGCCAGACACGTTTGACGTTTGGATTCGGTGAACTGAACGACGGCTTGCGTTTGTTGCCTGTACTGATCGGGCTGTTTGCCGTTAGTCAGTTGGTGAAGGATGTTGGCGTAAATGCCGCGGTCAGGTCAGACGATGAAGGCAGCCAGGACCCACGAGCTCCCGTTTCTTCACCAGTGATTGCTCAGAACACTGCCGACATCGCACCGTCCTTTCGCGAATGGTTTGGTGCATTTCCGAACCTGCTGCGGTCGTCCGTCATTGGTACCGTTGTTGGTATCCTGCCGGGAGTGGGGGCGAACATCGGATCGATTCTGGCGTACGCGACGGCTCGCACACAGTCGGCAGCGCCGAGCGATTTCGGTACCGGCTGTGAAGAAGGCATCATTGCCAGCGAAGCCGCCAACAACGCGACGGTCGGCGGTGCTTTGATTCCGCTGATCTCTCTGGGAATTCCAGGCAGCGTAATTGACGCGATTCTGCTGGGAGCATTTGTGATTCACGGACTGCAGCCCGGGCCGCTGCTGTTTCAGAATAATCCGGAGATTGTTCATACGATCACGCAGTCGTATCTGGTGGCCAACATCATCATGTTCGGCTTCATGCTGCTGACCGCTCGCTGGATGGTACGACTGGTGCAGATCCCCAAAGGTCTGCTGGTTCCCGTTGTACTGACGTTCTGCGTACTCGGGTCGTACGCATTGGCCAATCGCATGTTTGATGTGTGGGTGATGGTCGCCTTTGGTGGACTGGGGCTGCTGTTCGATCGACTGCGCATTCCGACGGCGCCGTTCGTGATCGGCTTCGTTCTGTCACCGATTGCCGAACAAAACCTTTGTGCGGCACTGATGGCAAGCGACGGCAGTTGGTGGCCGTTTGTGCAGGAGCCCGTATCGGCTGCCTTCCTCGGAATATCCGCCATTGTGTGCGTGTTGACGTTGCGACGACGCCGTAGGACATCCTGACCTAAGGATAGCGTGTGCTTGTATGCACCGCTGCGGTTTGATCTGCACCTGCACCCGACGTGATTATGCATGTGCTTGAATTCGTGGTGCCCGCAGGACGTCGTAGTTGCCTCTTCCCCAAGTGATCACATGTGCCACGGCAGTTGGGAGCGCCGCGTGCAGTTACGTACCCTGCGTTACTGTTCGCTCTGTTCAACGGCCCTTGCGAGAGACGATTCGATCCCTTCCACGTATCCCGGGTTCTTGTTTTTCTCAAGAGCAATTTTGAAGTGTGGCACGGCCCTGGCAGGTTCATTCAGACTCAGGAGGATATCACCCAGATTGCGATGAAAGAACTGGGCCAACTGATCATTACGTGCTTCCGGTTTGGCTTTGTCCGCTTCAAGTGCAACCCGCAATGCTTCTTTTTTTCGCCCAGCTTGAGCAGCGCCGAGGCGGCTTCTTTCAGGTTCCATGCCTTAGTCGATGGATCCAGCGGCGCAATTTCCAGATAGACTTTCGCGGCATTTTTGTAGTCTTTCGAACGCGCATACTGCATTGCCAGCTTGCTTTTTGTGCGAGCGATTTTTGCAGCTTCGGCAGGAGGCAGTTTTGCATCGGACTTTCCATCGCGGGACGGATTACGGACTTTATTGAGAACCTCCAGCTGCTTGATCATCGCGATCGCCCGTTGGGGATTCGACTTGGCTCGCTGATAGATTTCCGACAGCATATAGACGGACAAATAGTCGTCACTGTTCTTCTTCAAACGCTTTTCATTCGGTTGATCAGGTTGTCAATCTGGCCGCGTTGGTACGAAAAACCAACGAAGCTGCGACGTGTGAGTGATCGTTGCGCGTCGCGTGTGGCGTTGGAAATGACATACTCGGCCGCGTCACGAAAGGGTTCAAATTCCGGAATCAGACGATAGGCCTGCAGTTGAGATTCGTTCGTCTTTAGACGCAGTTCGTCATCTTTCGTCAGTTTCAGTACGGCTTCGAATGGCTCACGGCTGGCTTTGAAGTTGCGAGAATTGTAAAACGCGGCACCGACCCCGAACGCTTCCTTGTCGGTCGAGTACTTCCTCGAATTCTGTCCGTTGACGCCTTGCGTCGCTGACAGGGTCAGGGTGGCGATAATGAACAGCGATGTGGCCGTACGAGTTGACATGACTAGGGCTCCTGCTTGATTGCGAAACACGTCGAGTCTGGAAACATTGAAACGGCAGAGCGGAAGGTTCGCAAGCGTAAACGGCCGCGGAAAACAAAGATACTGCCGCGACGACGGGCCCGGAGCTGTTTCTCCAGGCCCGACATGAAACATCCATTCTTCCTGCTGCATTTTTTTGTCGCGTTGTGTGGGCGGATGCACGACATTGTGACATTTGTGTTCTGATTCCCATTCTATGCCTCAACCGAACGTTATCCTGATTGGCGCCAGCGTCCGCAGTTTTGCTCAGTCAGCCTTGCGCGACGGAATTCGCCCGGTTTGCGTAGACATGTTTTGTGACTCAGACTTGCGAATGTCTCTACGGAAAGGTGGATTGAAAGAGGCGTTTTGGTGCCGTCCAGTTGAGTCGTTTGCTGACGCTGCCGGCGCGGTTTCCGACGTGGATCCGAACGTGCCGGCAGTCGTGCTGGGTGGTTTCGAGAATCACACGACAGGTTTTCGCCACCTATCGTCTCAGCGTACGACACTTGGCTCCGACGGGAGCACAATCGAACAACTGCGGAATCCGCAGTGTCTGTTTCCTCAGCTGCAGGCCCGCGGCTGCTGGATTCCTCGCTTCCATGTGAGGGGGCAAGGCGTTCCGGGGCACGAGCCAGGGCTGCGATGGCTGCGCAAGAATCGTTTTTCCGCTGGAGGTCAGGGCGTTCGCTGGTATGCAGAAACGGATGAGTTACGGCGAAAACAGTCAGAATCAGTGCTGACAGACGATCTGCAGGAATTCATTGACGGCATACCAATCTCGGCCTCATTTCTCGCGGTAGCACGGTCGGAGAACGAGTCCGCGATCAGTCGGAACAATGCCGTGCTGCTCGGCTGCGCTTTGCAGTTGAGCGGCTGCGATGCGTTGCACGCGGCTGAATTTCACTTCTGTGGTAACGTGGGGCCGCTGAAATTGTCAGCAGCTCTGACGCAGCAAGTCGCGGATGCCGGGAACGCTGTTATGGCCGAGTGGTCTGTTGCTGGTCTGTTTGGCATCGACTTTGTTGTCAGGGATGGACGTCCGTTCGTCGTGGAAGTCAATCCACGACCGACGGCGTCGCACGAATTGCACGAGCTTGCCCAACCAGGCCTTCCCGGCCACGTGTTATTGCAGCTGTGGCCCACAGCTCAGAAGAGCCTGCAGGCGGCCGAGGCGTACGAAACCGATGCCGTGTGTTCCGGCTACCAGAACGAGCGTCATGATTGCACAGCGCGGTTTGTGATTTACGCGGATCAGGACGTCGAGATCTGCTCGGCGCTGGAAACAGAATTGTTGAAATACCGTGCCGACGGCCGAAGGTGTGCATTGCAGAGCTTCTGGCTGGCGGACATTCCCTCCTCCGACACGTCGATCCCGGCTGGTACACCACTGTGCTCACTTTATGCGGACCTTTCGGCGAAAGACCTCCAGTTTTCCGAATTGGGGCCGTTGCTGGAGCTCCTTCCGCTTTCGGGAGTATTAGCCGTCGAAGATCTGGTCCAGATAATTCAAGCGCAATTGGTCGTTCTTGTGAACGATGGGAATTTCGTGAACTGAAGACCACCTGGGACTCGCTACTCATTCGAAATCTCATCACAATCGCGTTTCCGTCGTTGAGCAGAGCCGACCACGGTTCCACCTCATCCTTCACACCGGGTTTTGAAGTCGTTTCATTACGATGATGCGTGTTACGAATTTCCGTTGTCGTCCACTTGAGCAGATTCTTCTGCTTCGAACGGCAGAGGGGGGTTCAGGTTTAAATCCCGTCCACATCAGGAGTCACCGGACAGATCAATGAGTAAGGAAAAGTTAACGGACATTCAGATTCTTGGTGTGGATGTCAGCTTTGAGCCTGTTTCATTTCGAGCACCGCTGAAATTTGGTGGTCGCGTAGTTGATCACACTTACCTGATCAACGCGGTCGTGACGGTGGAGTCAAGAAGCGGAAATCGGTGCCAGGGCTTTGGCAGTATGCCGGTTGGCAACGTCTGGGGATGGCCATCGGCGACTGTTGAACCGCCGGATTCGGAAAAAGCGATGATGCAGTATGCCGAAAAATTCGGCGAACTCTTCGAAAGCTACCCCGACTTCGGTCACCCTCTCGAGATTCAGTATCAGGTGGGTGCGGAATTCCATCATCAGGCACGAAAGGTTTCCGACACGCTGGGGCTCGACGAGCCGATGCCGGAATTGGCTCAGCTTGTGTCTGTGAGCCCGATTGATGCAGCGCTGCACGATGCATATGGTCGACTTCACAAAACCAGCAGCTTTAATCTGCTGTCGGCCGAATTCTGCAATCAGGATCTTGCTTATTACCTTGACGATCAATTCGCCGGCGAATATCTCGACCAGTACACGTCTCGCGAGCCGGTGCCAAGTCTTCCGCTGTACCACCTTGTTGGTGCTCTGGATCCGCTGACTGATGGAGATGTCACCGATCGTCCGGATGACGGGCTTCCGGTGACCCTGGGCGAATGGATCGCCGCTGACGGACTGACTCACCTGAAGATCAAGCTGTCCGGTGACAATCTGGATTGGGACGTCGAACGGGTTCTTGCGGTCGAAAAAGTGGCGGCGGATGCCCAGGCTCTGCGCCGCTGTGCTGCGTGGTTCTACAGCTGCGACTTCAATGAAAAGTGCGAATCCGCTGAATACGTGATCGAGTTTCTTAATCGCGTCAAGCAGGGCGTGGCTGCGGCCTATGATCGAATTCAGTACATCGAGCAACCGACAAGTCGAGATTTGGAAGCAGCGTCGGCGGCAAAAATGCATGAAGTGGCGAAGTTGAAACCCGTCGTTATCGATGAAGCGCTGGTCGACTATGAATCCCTGCTCAAGTGTCGCGAATTGGGTTACTCAGGCGTGGCGTTAAAGGCGTGCAAAGGGCAGTCAGAATCACTGCTGGCTGCAGCGGCTGCGCAGAAGTTTGGTATGTTTCTGTGTGTTCAGGATCTCACCTGTCCGGGAGCCTCCTTTCTGCATTCCTGCAGTCTGGCGGCACGGATTCCCGGCATTGCAGCTATCGAAGGCAATGCACGTCAATACTGCCCCGGCCCTAACGAAAAATGGGCGAATCGGTATCCCGCCCTGTTTTCGATCAAGGACGGCACTGTCGGGACAGGAAAACTATCGGAACACGGTCTGGGATTTCATTCCTCAGAATGGACATCGGGCATCGGCGCACTCTCCGATCAGGACCTGGCGTCCTCATTTGAGGCGACGGAACGGATTACGCGGAAGACAGTTCGCGAGGAAAGTTGAGGGGATTGAGTGAGTCAGGATCGGCCGGAGGTCGTCCAGCGTCCGGCCATCGCCTGTCCGACAGAAGCCCCTGATACATTGGCCTGAATGTTCTTTCCGCTGTGCCGCCGCAAATTGACGTCTTTGGATGCAATTACGATGTCCCGGCAGTAGCATGATGTCGTTTCAGAACTCGGCCTGTTGTCGAACGCTTTCGGAGTTCACTGATGCTCGCTTTTCGTTTTTTCATTGCTGTCACCTTTCTCGTCACCTTCGTCGACAGTCCATCTGTCGTCTGCGCAGATTCAGACGCTGATGCAAAAAGAATCCTGTCGGAATCTGGTGTGTCCGCGGGCTTCGTCGTGCATCTCGGGGCCGGCGACGGTTCGCTGACGGCGGCGTTGCGACAGAATGATCTTATCCAGGTGCACGGTCTGGAAGCTGATGCTGCAAAGGTGGCGCAGGCTCGAGAGTCGATTCGTGCTGCCGGCAACTACGGCGAAATTTCTGTTGTCGACTTTGGCGGTAAACAGCTGCCATACGTCGACAACCTGGTAAACCTGTTCGTTACCGAAGACCGGGGCGACGTGTCCATGGCCGAGATTGTCCGTGTGCTTGTACCCAATGGTGTGGCTATGGTTAAAGGGGCCGATGGCGCATGGACAAAGACCGTAAAGCCGCGTCCTGAAGACATCGACGAATGGTCGCACTATCTGCACGATGCCAGCGGGAACTCGGTCGCTCATGATGACGTCGTCGGTCCGCCTCGACATCTGCAGTGGGTCGGCAGTCCGCGGTGGGCTCGACATCACGATCGCATGGCCAGCATGAGTGCTCTGGTATCCACGAACGGCCGCATGTTTTACATCATGGACGAAGGCAGCCGGATTTCGATTCAGCTGCCGCCAAGGTGGAAACTGGTTGCTCGCGACGCCTTCAATGGTTCCATGCTGTGGAAGCGAGATATAGAAAACTGGCAAAGTCACCTGTGGCCACTGAAGAGTGGTCCGACGCAATTGTCACGTCGTCTGGTGTCCAGCGGTGATACCGTCTTCGCGACGCTCGGAATCGGTGCACCATTGACAGCAATCGACGCCCGCAGTGGCGAAACCCTCCGTACATATGCCGACAGTGACGCGACGGAAGAAATTATTCACACCAACGGACTGCTGTTTCTGGTCGTGCGGAAGGGAAAGGCGGAACTGGCTGACTACGTACCGTTGAATGCAACCGTCGGCGATCAGGCCAAGGTTCGCGAACTGTTTTGGGACGAAGAACCACGAGTCGTGATGGCCTTCGAAGCAGACACGGGTAAACAGTTGTGGGCCACCAAGACGAAAGTGTCGCCGTTGACATTGTCTGCTCACGGAGACAACGTCTATTTTCATGATGGCGAAAAACTGGTCGCGCTGAATCAGCAGACCGGCGATGTCGCATGGAATACCGAACCGGTAACACGACGTAAATCGTTTACTTTTAACTTCGGTCCGCGGATGGTTGCTTACGAAGATGTTGTGCTGTACGCCGGGGGTGACGGGAAAATGGTCAGCGTGGATGCTACCACGGGCAAGGAATTATGGAACGCGAAGCATCCGAACTCGGGGTATCAGTCGCCTCAGGACCTCATGGTGCTGAACGGTCTGGTGTGGTGCGCTCCAACGACATCCGGCAAAGACACGGGCGTATTTACCGGACGCGATCCTCGTACTGGTGAAGTGAAAAAAGAATTCTCGCCAGACGTCGACACCTATTGGTTTCACCACCGCTGCTACATCGCAAAGGCTACCGACAATTATCTGATGCCGTCGCGCACAGGGATCGAATTCGTTGATCCGGAAAAAGAACACTGGGATATTCATCATTGGGTGCGAGGCGGCTGCCTGTACGGCGTGATGCCATGCAATGGCCTGACTTATGCTCCGCCACACAATTGCGCATGTTATCCGGAAGCGAAATTGTTCGGATTTAATGCACTGGCTCCATTCGCTCCGACCCGTCCCGTGCCTGGTGAAGTGTCCGAGGAAGGTCGGTTGGAACAGGGGGCTGCTTTCGGCAGCAGGCTGTTGGCTGTAAACAGTGGCGGTGCGGATGACTGGCCAACCTTCCGCAGTGACGCAGAACGCAGTGGCATGACGACAATGCCAATCGAACCGAAAATCGACAACAAGTGGTCAGCGAACATTGGTGGTCGGCTGACGTCGCCCGTGATCGCGGCGGGAAGCGTCTACGTCGCTCAGATCGATACTCATACGATTTACTCCCTGAACGAAGAGTCTGGTGAGGAACAATGGACGTTTACCGCTGGTGCCCGGATCGATTCGCCGCCAACCGTGCATCGTGGTCGAGTGGTTTTTGGCGGAGCCGATGGCTGGGTGTACTGTCTGCGTGCCAGTGACGGTGAACTGGCGTGGCGATACCGTGCCGCCCCGCTGGATCGCCGGACAATGGCCTACGAACAACTCGAATCGCTGTGGCCCGTTCATGGTAGCGTGCTGATTCGCGACGAAAAAATTTATACCGTCGCCGGTCGATCCAACTTTCTGGACGGCGGGCTGCGACTGCTGAGGCTGGATCTTCAGACCGGAAAGAAAATTTCCGAAACGATTATGGACCATACCAATCCGGCCACTGGCAACAACCTGCAGGAAGTTCTACAGGTCCTGCAGATGCCCGTTGGTCTGCCGGATATTCTGAGTTCTGATGACAAATATGTCTACATGAAGTCGCAGAAGTTCGACCTCGAAGGTAACCGCCTTGAAATCGGTCCGAACTCCGGTGACTTTGCCGGACAGGCGTCCAAACAACGCGGTGACGGCGCTCACCTGTTTGCTCCGATGGGATACCTGGACGACACATGGTTCCATCGATCGTATTGGGTCATGGGCCAAAGCTTCGCAGGCGGACATGCGGGCTATTACCAGGCGGGCAAATTTGCTCCGTCCGGTCGGATTCTGGTCAACGGAGACGGCTATGTGTACGGCTACGGTCGTAAGCCGGAATACCTTCGCTGGACAACTACGCTGGAGCATCAGCTGTTCGCGGCGCCTCCGGAACCGCCGGAGATACCGGAAGGCTTCCTGAAAAAAGGTGGAGGTGGCAATGCGAAATCGACCGCTGTCAGTTTTGGCAAGTCACCGAGTCTGGATCCCACCGGTAAACCTTTAACGGTTGAAGCGTGGATGACTTCGACAAAACCCAGAGGCACCATTATTGCCCGTGGCGGTCCGACGGAAGGATTTGCATTAACGCTGGCAGCCGGTAAGCCGCAGTTCCATATTCGAGCTGCCAGCAAACTCACGACCATCACTGCTCCCAAACGAGCGGTCGGTGGTTGGCACCACATTTCCGGCGTGCTGACAGAAGACAAGCAGATGCGTCTGTACGTCGATGGAGAAATGGTGGTAGAAGGTGAAGCCACTGGCCTGCTCGCTGGCGATCCTGCGCAGGGCATGGAAGTCGGCGCCGACGATCAGAGTGCTGTGGGCGAATACCAGTCTCCGAATTCATTCGGCGGTGTCATTGATGAAGTCAGGCTTTACTTCACGGCCGCAACCGACGCGCAGATTGCTGCTCGTTTTGCAGACGGTGACGAAGTTGCGGCGGATCCCGTGCTGGTTGTGGGCTTCGATGACGGAACTGCACGCGATGTTTCCACTCACCGCAACAACGGTACGGTGGCCGGAGGAAAGCCCGTGGAAGGAAAGGTTGGTCAGGGAATTCAGTTCACTGTGGGGCGCAATCAGAAGAAGCCCGGAGCTAACAAGACCGCCAATAAGAACGGTGGAAGCCTCGTGCAGCCGAAGTGGACCGCGGATGTGCCAATCTACGTTCGGGCAATGGTGCTGGCAGGGCAGAGCCTGTTTATCGTGGGGCCACCGGATATTATTGACGAAGAGTCGACGTTCCAGAAACTGACGGAGAAGGACCCCGAAGTCCAAACGCTTCTGGCGCAGCAGGACGATGCTCTGGATGGAAAAGACGGAGGATTGTTGCTGGCTGTTAACGCCGATACAGGTGAAGTGGAACACAGGGTGGAACTGGGAACGCTTCCTGCCTGGGATGGACTTGCCGGCGCCAACGGACAGCTGTTCCTTTCGACGCTTGATGGCCAGGTGATGTGTTTTGGGAAGTAGCGCTGAGGCACCTTTGACGTGGGACATGGGTTGTTGGAACACTAAGCGTTCAGTGCTTCATAAATTACCGGTTTGAGTCAGATTTGATAATGAGACCGCTCACGATTTCTATTCTCGTGGTCTTTCTTTCGGCCGCTGCGAACGCATGCAACGTACCCGTGTTTCGTTACGCGTTGGAACGCTGGGCTGCAGATCCATGTGAAGTCGTC
The DNA here is from genome assembly GCA_029247265.1 of Fuerstiella sp. Classification (GTDB taxonomy): domain Bacteria; phylum Planctomycetota; class Planctomycetia; order Planctomycetales; family Planctomycetaceae; genus Fuerstiella. Next base: position 8,021 of record JAQWLN010000122.1, on the reverse strand, counting down.
GTTTTTCACGACGGGAAATGGACCCAGACTCAGCAGGCGTTCGTTCAGCAACTGCAGACGGCTGCTGTCGGAAACAGTCGTTCGGCCAACATTGAAGTACTGCAGCAGAACATTGCCGACGATATGGACCGCGACATGGCGTCGCTGTGGGAAGAACAGGGCCGGCGATCGGACGTACCGCTACCACACATCGTGGTGCGGTCCAGTGTCGCTGGCCGGACGATGAACCACTGGCGCGGTTCGATAAATGACACGATGCAGGCGGGACTGTTGTCGTCGCCGGCTCGACACGAACTCAGTCAACGTCTGCTGACAGGGCATTCCGCTGTCTGGTTGGTGCTGAATTCGAACGATGAAGATCGAAACCAATCCGTTGTTCGATTATTAAATGAACAACTGAAACAGCTCGGCCAAGAAATTCCGATGCCTGAAGGCATCGGTCTGCCAGGCTCGGAGTTGTTTTCTGACATCCCACTGCTGATGAAGTTCTCTGTGCTGGAAATTGACCCGAGTGATGAATCGGAACAGTTTCTGGCCGCGTTACTGACGGGTTTCGAGCCGGATGCCATCAGCAGCGGAGAACCGCTGGTCGTGCCGGTCTTCGGTCGCGGTCGAGCCCTGGAAGTGATTCCGGCGGAACAGCTGGATGCGGGACTGATCGAGGATTTGACATTATTCCTGTGCGGAGCGTGTTCGTGTCAGGTGAAAGAACGGAACCCCGGTTTCGATTTACTGATGACGGCAAACTGGGAACTGGAACTGTTCGGCGAAGGCGCAGAAGAACTTACCTCTCAGATAGTGGCGGCCAGTACGATCTCCGCGGAGCCCGTATTAATCGAAATTCCCGCAGGAAGTTCAAAGAAACGGGAGCCGGCAGGAATTGACAAACAGAGTGCAGCCCCCCTCAGTAATACTGAGGCATGGCTGTCAGGCGGAATTATTTGTTTGGTGGCCGTCGTCATCGCAATCGTCCTTGGACATTCGACGAAGATCTGATTGCGCGGCATCCCTTCGGCACAACAACGAACGACACTCTATGAATCGACCTTTGTTCGCGATGATCGCTTCGCTTGCGCTGCTTGCCGGCCTGCTGAGCGTAATGATGACCACGGATCCTCGGCCGCAGCTGGGGGGAAACCCACGATCAGCGGACGCCATGCCGGTCATGCTGTACTGCGCTGCCAGCAATCGAGCTGTCATGGAAGCCATTAAGACGGACTACCAAAAGGAAACCGGACTGCGGCTGGAGATTCAATACGGACCGTCGCAGACGTTGTTGTCGTCGATCGAGGTCAGTCATACCGGGGATCTGTATCTTCCGGCGGACGACAGTTATCTGAAGATGGGACGTGAGAAGGGGATCATTGACGAGACGATTCCGCTGGCTCGACAGCAGGGTGTGATCGCCGTCAGCAAAGGCAATCCAAAGTCGATCATGTCCTTTGATGATCTGCTGCGTGATGGTGTTCGATTGGTACAGGCGAACCCGGATGCGACAGCCATCGGAAACATTACGCGAAAGGTCCTGCAGGAACAGCAGCTTTGGAATTCGCTCGATCAGGCAACCACGGCCTATCGCACAACCGTCACAGAAGTTGCTAACGATGTGCTGGTCGGAGCCGCAGACGTGGGTGTCGTCTATGACGCGGTGCTGCACACCTATCCGGACCTGGAGTTCGTGGAACTGCCGGAACTGCAGGATGCGTCTTCAGACATTGCGATCGGCGTCGTTTCCAATTCCAGTCAGCCTGAGCGAGCTTTACATTTTGCTCGATACGCGTCCGCCAAAGACCGTGGGCTGAAACGGTACACGGAATTCGGCTTTCGAGTCAAAGAGGGCGACGAATGGACAGACGTTCCGGAGCTGGCCGTCTTTGCGGGTTCCATGCTGCGTCCGGCGATTGACAGCACGATCAGCGATTTTGAGCGGCGCGAGGGCGTCCAGGTCACTCGAGTCTACAATGGTTGTGGAATTCTGGTCGCTCAGATGAAAGCGGGTCAGCATCCGGACGCCTATTTTGCCTGCGACACCGAATTCATGCAGCAGGTGCCGGATCTGTTTCCCGAACCCGTGGACGTGTCGCAGAACGAACTGGTGATACTGGTACAAAAGGGCAATCCTCATGAGATCCAACTGTTGCAGGATTTGACAAGGCCTGGGTTGCGAGTGGGCGTCGGTCACGAAAAGCAGTGCGCGATGGGTTGGCTGACTCAGAACACGCTGAAGGAAGGCGGTGTTCAGGAGGAGGTCATGGCCAATGTTACGGTGCAGACACCAACTGGGGACATGCTGGTGAATCAGTTGAGAACCGGCTCGCTGGATGCGGCCGTGGCATATCTCAGCAATGCAGCAGGGGCCGCCGAGTACCTTGACGCAATCCGGATTCAGGGCATCGAGTGCAGTGTGGCGACTCAGCCATTTGCAATCGCGCAACAGTCGCGATACCGTCAACTGGCAAGCCGATTATTCGAACGGATTTGCTCTGCAGACTCTCAGCAGGGCTTTCGGGCGGAGGGTTTTCGCTGGCAGATCGGCGCGGAACTACCGGCTGCCGGCGGTCCGGAATAATGGCGGCGACGTTGTAGAAAAACACTGTGTCCGACAATCAGCCATCAACCAGCAACGCACCGTACGCGCCACCCGTAGGAAGAACTCTGTCGCGGCGCCGTTCGGACATGCCGTTTTTTCTGGTGATGGGCGGTCTTTCGTCCAGCTTTATACTGCTCATCGTTCTGCTGCTGGCTGCTGACTTAGTCTTCATTTCGCCTCATGAATTCAAAGCGGCCCTGTTGAAGCCTGAAATTCAGGCCGCTTTTCGTTTGACTCTGATTTCCTGCACGGTTGCCGCTGTTCTTTCTGTCTGGGTCGGCACGCCACTGGGGTATCTGCTGTCACGATACAGGTTCCCCGGGCGCTGGCTGGTGGACACTCTCGTCGATATCCCCATTGTGCTGCCACCGCTGGTGCTGGGGCTGAGTCTGCTGATTCTGTTTCATCTGCCCATCGGCAACTGGGAACTGGAAGCCTGGCTGCGCGACGATGTTGGGTTTCCAGTGACGTATCGCTGGCCCGCCGTCATTCTGGCACAGTTTTCCGTTGCTTGCGCGTTCGCCGTGCGGACCATGCGCGTGACCTTTGACCAGATCAATCCGCGTGTGGAAGACGTGGCCCGAACCCTCGGGTGTACTCGTGGCCAGGCTTTTCTGCAGATCGCGTTGCCTCAAGCGTGGCGCGGCATTATTGCTGCCGCGACGATTTCCTGGGCGCGGGCCCTTGGCGAATTCGGTCCGATCCTGGTTTTTGCCGGAGCCACCCGAATGCGGACGGAAGTACTTTCGACGTCTGTTTTTCTGGAACTGAGCATCGGGAACCTCGATGCGGCTGTAGCCGTATCGCTGCTGATGGTGGCCATGGCGGTGGTTGTTCTGCTGTTGCTGCGAGTCCTTGGCACGGGACTGACGGCATGATCGAACTTTGCAACGTATCGATCACCGCAGGGCAGTTTTCTCTGCAGCAGATTTCATTCAAGGTGCATCAGGGCGACTATGGCGTGCTGATGGGACAGACGGGGCGAGGCAAGACCACGATTCTGGAATCGATCTGTGGCCTGCGGAACGTCGTGTCGGGAGAAATCTTCGTTCGCGATCAGAACATAACAGACTGGTCGCCCGGCGATCGAGAAATCGGATATGTGCCGCAGGATCTGGCCCTGTTTCCCACGTTGTCCGTGCAGGCCCATCTTGAATTTGCTCTGAAACTACGCAAATGGCCTTCAAAAGACATAGCCCTGCGCGTGTCGAAATTGTCAAAAACGCTTGGAATTGGTCACCTGTTGAAGCGATCCATCAGCGGTCTGAGCGGTGGTGAACGTCAGCGCGTGGCTCTCGGGCGAGCTCTCTCGTTTCGACCGTCCGTCCTGTTACTGGACGAACCGTTCAGTGCTCTGGACGAATCGACTCGAACTGAGATGCATGTGCTGCTGCGTGCCGTGACAGAATCCACAGGCGTCACTACTCTTCACGTTACTCACAGCAATGAAGAAGCAGAAGCGCTCGCCAATCGTAGATTTATCTTACAGGACGGTGTCGTGTCTGAAGCTGTGCAGGCAGTGTGAACGGGGAGATTGTGATCTGACCGCTAAACGTTTGCCGGTGGATCACTGTGTCTGTCTGATTGGAAGTTCGGTCTCCGGGAACCCAAAGGGATAAAGTGTCCATGAAGGTGGCGATTCAGTTTGAAGCTCAATTACGCCAGGTTGCCGGCACTGGAAACGCCGAAATCGATCTTCCGGAAAGCAGCAATCTGCTGGCGGCGCTGGAGCAGTTTACGTCTTCAGCAAGCAACGAATTGCGCGACCGGCTGTTTACACAAGAGGGAACGCTGCAGGCCAGCGTGATTGTTTTCGTGAACGACCAGCCAGTGCCGTCTCAGTCAGCGAATGTTCACGTGCTGAATGCTGGTGATATGATTCTGCTGCTGCCGCCGATATCGGGTGGATGAGTCACCCGCACAGACGTCACATTCATCGGGCACAACGATTTTGATAAGTAAACTGCTGTTATGACCAAGTCTCTTTCAGATCTTTCTGACGCCGAACGAGCTCGTTACGAATGGCAGATGTGGACACCGGATGTTGGCGAACTTGGCCAGCAGAAGCTCAAAGCGGCCAGCGTTCTTGTATCACGGCTGGGTGGTGTGGGCGGTACAGTTGCCTATTATCTGGCTGCGGCGGGAATCGGGAAGCTCGTCCTGGCCCATGCTGGCAACGTTAAGCCCAGTGATCTGAATCGTCAGTTACTGATGACGACCGACTGGCTGGGGAAACCCCGGATTGAATCTGCTGAACGGCGTTTGCAGCAACTTAATCCGAACGTTGAGATTCATACAACTGGTGAGAATCTGTCAGAAGGCAACGCTGCAGCACTGGTTGGCGAAGTCGATGTTGTCGTCGATGCGGCTCCGCTGTTCGACGAACGATTTGCCATGAATCGCGCTGCGGTCGGTCAGGAAAAGCCACTCGTCGAATGCGCGATGTATGATCTCGACGCACAATTGACGACAATAATTCCAGGCCAGACACCGTGTTTGAGCTGCATTTATCCGGACGATCCGCCCACGTGGAAGCGTGAATTTCCTGTGTTTGGTGCGGTGTCTGGTATGGTCGCGGCGATGGCGGCCGTAGAGGTCATCAAGCTGATTACGGGCATCGGCGAACCCATCGCCGGGAAAATGTTGTGGGTCAATTTACGAACGATGGACTTTCGCAAGCTTCCGATCGCGCGCCGCAGCGACTGCCCGATTTGCGCCGGCGTCAATGACAGCGCGTGCCGCTGACTTGTGGCCGTAAAAGACGTTTTCCAGCCTGCCATGTGCGTATCCCACACGCTCGGACGGACCACGTATTTTCATCAATGGCTCTAGTCCGACGAAACGTCATCAACCACCACGACCGTTGCCGGTGCGGCCCGATCAGACATCACCACGGGCAGTCGCCAGATGATTGTGGCGACACCGACAACGATGCAGTATGCGGCGAATCGGTGCAGCTGACGTTGAGAAATCAGTTTCAGTAGCCAGTTCAATGCCAGGTAGCCGACAACAAATGACGTGATGGAACCGGCCAGCATTGCTCCGAACGATATCGTTGGTTCGACATTGTGTCTCAGTTCCACGAACTTCAGCAGGCCGGCACCGGCAATGGGCGGAATTGCCAGCAGGAACGAGAATCGTGCAGCGGCTGTGCGGTCCAGACCAAGCAGCATGCCTCCCGCAATGGTGCTGCCGGACCGCGAAACGCCTGGAATGATTGCGACGGCCTGAAACAGTCCGATGACGCACGCTTTGAAACTGGACATGCGTTCCACCTGTTCACTACCGCTTTCCAGACGCTGACCAATCAGCAACAGCGCAGCTGTGAAGAACAGGGCAAACGCGGGCAACAGCGGCTCCGTAAATGTAGAGGCGATTGCATCTTCAAAGGCCAGGCCAACGACGGCAACCGGGACAGAGGCCAGAACGATCAGGCCGCAGATGCGAGGTTGATGTCGAAGTTCGAGGATATCTCGCCAGAAGACCAGGAGTATTGAAAATAGTGATCCCACGTGCAGTGCTACGTTCAACGCCATGCCAGCACTGCCGAATCCGCGTCCGGTCGTTTCTTCCATTAACTTGTCGACGATGACAAGATGTCCCGACGAACTGATGGGTAGAAACTCGGCGATACCCTGCACCACACCCAGAATGATGGCTCGGATAATTTCTGAATCAGGCGGCTGCATTTTAGATGATTTCGCCTGATAGTCGTTCTTAGTGAAAAACCTTAGCAGCAATGACAACATCGCGCCGGTGCCTGCCGACGATCAAGTGCGTCAGCTGAGCGAGACTCGGTCTTGGGTCTGACTCGCGAGCTGCGAAATATAGGGCCGGAACTGACTTTCCGGAACATCGCTGCAGGATTTCAGCCATTGGATGAGGACATGCTCAGCCTACCCCTCCAAATTTGGTCCAAATCCGCCGGTTCGCAATCACATTATGCACTTTGCAGCCGCTTCCTGATGCAACTGTCAGCTGCACCGACTGCTTCCGCGTCCGTGTGGCAATCACCAGGCGTAGAGCCCGTCAACAATAATAAATACATTGTACCTGTGATGGCCAGTGGTAAACAGTGGGGGCGCATCGAGGTTCACTGGGCTGATTCCACCTGGAACGTGCTGGGGATTCCGGTTCGCCCTGACTTCGCACTCGCGATTTTTGTCGGGTTGACCTTGTTTGTCGTCTTTTCTGTGTATCTGAAGAAAGTGCTTAAGCATATCAGTCCCAGCAAGGTTGTGCCGACACGTGTCCGTGACGCTTTGAATTCGCTGAGCGAAGGGCTGCTGGTACTGGACAGAAATCATTCCATTGTCCTCGCGAATGAATCCTTTGTCGCTGCAACCGGATTCGTGTCCGAGGACCTGATTGGTACGAATCCCAGTCGCTTTGGTTTCAGTTCCGCCGGATCATCAGGGGACGCTGAATTACCGTGGGAGACTACCGCCGATCGTTCCACGCCGCTTAATGGTGTCATTCTTACGCGGGGCGAAGGCCAAAATCAGCGGACGTATTCAGTCAGTACTGTTCCAGTCCGTGATAATGAGGATCAGAACCGCGGCGTCGTTGCCAGTTTTGAAGACGTGACTCAGCTGCAGCGTCAGCAGGAAGAACTTCGCGACGCATTATCCACTTTGAAGTCATCGACTGAGAGATTCGCACGCAGAATCGGGAGCTGGAATGGCTGGCCACACGTGATACATTGACGGGTTGCCTGAATCGCCGCAGCTTCTTCCGTGACTTCGAACAGACCTGGGAGAAATCGCAGGTCGAAGGTCTGCCGATGGCGGGAGTGATGGTGGATATTGATCACTTTAAGGCGGTCAATGATAATCACGGCCATGGTGTGGGTGACGAAGTTCTTCGACTCGTTTCGGCGGCCGTGATGAAGACTGTGGACCCCGATGATCTTGTTTGTCGATACGGCGGCGAAGAGTTCACGATTCTGATGCCGCGTACGACGCTCGATGAAGCCGAAATGAAGGCCGAGAAATGTCGGCTGGCAATCAAGGCCCTGGAGTTCCCAAAGCTCAGCGTTACGGCGAGTCTTGGAGTCTCGGCGTTGTGTCAAAATCCTGAAACACCACAGGACCTGCTGGACCAGGCAGATAAATGTCTGTACGTAGCCAAGCGTAATGGGAGAAATCAGGTTGTTCGGTGGGACAGGGCCCAGACCCAGGTCGCCAATCTTTCCGAAGAAACAGCGCCGACTCGTGAAGAAGAGAATGAAAAGAAAGCTGCGTCAGCAGTTCCGTTCCACGCCGTCGCCGCTGGCGCATCGAGACCAGTCTGGAATGCCCCCGTTTTTGATCCAGGTGTTATGAGAGTACGGGTTGGGTAACAGGGGTAGTGTCGCTGTGCTGATGGAGCGGAGTTCGCGCAGTGAACGTAGCGGAATCAGTACAGCGTTGCGCGAACGAGTTTGGGGGTA
>JAQWLN010000119.1 GCA_029247265.1 Fuerstiella sp. | reverse complement strand
TCGCTGCTGCTGTTTCCTGAACGCGAAGATGCCCAGTTAAATACTGGTTACGTGGTCAATGCAACAGAGCCGGGCACCTACCAACGCCCCTTTCAAAAACACACGGTGAAGCTGACGGAAGATATTCGAGTCGACAGCTTTTTGCTGCAATACAATCCAGTCCGCAATGACGACGATTCAATGAATCAGAAGTTTCAGGGCGCACTACATTTTGATCGTCCGATCGTCGCCCTGATTCTGCAAGAGAATCTGCTGGACGCATCCGACACGCAGCTGGCTCTGCCCGCAACTGACTTCCGCAATATTTTTCGACGAGGAATCAACGTCGCTGATGTGATTACGTTGAGTCCTGATCGCTGTGTGCTCCGCGTCGCTTTGGATGTTAAGAACGGCGTAGACCAAATCCGCGTGCTCGTTGCCGCTGATAACAACCTGTAAATCTCAGTGAGTTATTGATCATGAATAAACAGCTACACCTAGGCCGCCGCCGATTTCTTCAGGGATCTGGCGTCGCTCTGGCACTGCCCTTGATGGACAGCCAACTTAGCTCGGCAGCGGAAAAACCGGATGCCAATCCGCGGCGTCTGGTTTGCATCGGTAACCATCTGGGGTACTACCCAGGAAACTTTTTTCCCCAAGACGCCGGCCTGGACTATCAGATCAGCCCAACGCTGCAATCCGTCCAGCGACATCGCGATGACTTCACCGTCTTCTCCAACCTCGACGATGGCATGACCGGCGGGCACAATGGGGTGAAGGCCTTCCTCTCCGGCATTCGTAAGGATGAATCGAGTGGCTTCCCTGACAAGAACATGACGATTGACCAAGTCGCCGCCGAACACGTGGGTTCCGCCACGCGCTTCTCCTCGATCACAGCGGGTCTGGACAGTGGCACGGACCTGTGCTGGACCCGTTCCGGTGTGCGCATTCCGCCGGTCAACAACCCCGCACGTTTATTTGAGGCCCTGTTCGTCCAATCGGATGCCGCATCCCTCCGCGGCGAGCGCACTCGCCTGACACACCGGGCCAGCGTGCTTGACGCCCTGCGTGAATCCGCCGGTGAACTCGAGGGGCAGCTGAGTGCCGCCGACCGCCGGAAGCTTGAGCACTACCTCACCAGTGTGCGGGAGGTGGAGAAGCAGTTGCAGATGTCGCAGGCCTGGCTGGATCGACCCAAGCCCGCCTCGCCGATGGACCCGGTCATGGATCAGGAACGGATGCACATAGAAGAAATCCCGCTGTTCTACGACCTGTTGACCCTAGCGTTGCAAACCGACTCGACGCGAGTGGCCACGTTTGAGATCCCTATGGGGTTCCGGACATCCGAACTGGATGTTGGCAGCTATCACGGCCTGTCCCACCACAGCAAATCCGAAGAGCGACTCGGACAGCTCCAGATTGTCGACGCCTACCTAATGAGGCAGTTCGCTCACTTCATCGACCGGATGAAGGAGGCACAGGTCTTCGATCACACCGCGGTCGTGTGGGGCAGCGGGATGGGCAACGGTTCGAGCCACAGCAACCGAAACCTGCCGGTGATCCTCGCTGGCGGTGGGATGAACCACCAGGGCCACGTGGTCTGCCCGGCAGAAGATCACAATCGAGTGCCGCTGTCGAACCTGTGGCTTTCGACACTGCAGTGGTTCGGTGTCGAGGCGGATCGGTTTGGTAAGAGCACGGGCACGTTTTCGCCGATGGAGATTGGGTGAGAGTTTGGTAGATGACAGTTGACGATTGATAGATGATAGATTTTCCGGGTTGATGATTGGAAGAAATTGTCATTGATCAATTGCTAACTGTCATCTGTCAATAAGGGAGAAAATCTGTGGCGGACGTGGAACAATCCAACGACCTTGAACGGCGGTTGATCGACTTTGCCGTGCGAGTCATCAAACTTGCTGATGCGTTGCCGGAATCACCAGCTGGGAAACACATTGGCAGGCAGCTGCTAATGTCCGGCACTTCGCCTGCGCCGAACTATGCGGAAGCGCGTGGCGCTGAAAGCACTGCCGATTTTGTGCACAAATTAAAGATCGCTCTGAAGGAATTTAATGAGAGTTGCGTTTGGCTGAAGATGATCTGCCAGGCGGAGCTGATGAAACAAGCGTTGCTGAACGATCTGATCGATGAGAACCAAAATCTCTGCCGTATGTTGAATGCGTCAATCAAGACAGCAAAACAAATACCCTAGTCGCCGGCATCACGCCTTCTTTTCATTGATATATGAAAATTGACAGTTAGCAAATGACAATTTCTTCCCAACACCTCACCGTACTAACAACCATCTTCCTCCTCGTCACTTCGTCCACCACCGACGCTGACGACACCACGCAGACGTTACTTAAGAAGAACTGCATCCGCTGCCACGGCAGTGACAAGCAAAAGGCCGATCGGCGATTTGACACGCTTCCGGCGAAGATCACGACGCTCGACGACCTGGAGCGCTATCAGGAAATCGTCGATCAGCTCAATCTGGAAAGCATGCCGCCGGAAGGTGAGCCTCAGCCCACTGCAGCAGAACGGGCGAAAACGATCGCCCATCTGACGCGGCAGCTCACGGCCGCTCACGCCAAACTGAATACTTCCGGTCAACACACGGTCATGCGGCGCCTCAACCGGTTCGAGTATCAGCAGACGATCGGCGACCTGTTGTCGCTGAACGTGCAGGCGTGGAATCCGGCCGCGGATTTCCCTCCGGATGTGAAGGTGCACGGTTTCGACAACAACGGGCGTGAACTGGTGACGTCGGGGATGCTGCTGGATCATTACCTCGGCGCGGCCGAGGAAGCGGTCGCGCGTACCACGAACTTTGGTCCCCGTCCCGAGTCGAAGCAGTACGCCCAGCAGACGCCGTACTACTTCACAGGTAAGGACAAGGCGCAGCTTCCCAGTCTCTTCCACGTCGATCGCTTCCGCTTCATCCCCGACACTCCGTACACCGATATGTACGGCCGGCACTTCCGCGGCGGGCATATCGGTTTCCGCCCGTTGTATGGTGGCGTGGAACATAGTGGCATGTACACCATCCGTGTAAAGGGCGCAGCGATCGATCGCGATCATCCGTACGGCGATGCCCTGGATGACTTCCGCAATGGAGACCCGTTGGTGCTGGAGGTGGCGACGGTGGACCGGGAGGGTAGCGTCGAAAGCACCGGCAGCATCACGACTGAACGAAGCGTCGGGCTGGCCGAGCTGACCAGCGAGGAGCCAAAGTGGTTCGAGTGGACCACACACATCGATCAGGGCTTCGAGCCGGAGTTCCGCTTCCGTAACGGTACGACCGCCACCAAGCGATTGGTTCGCATTATCTCGCAGAAGGCCGCCGATCATCCCGAGGTCGCCCCGTTCGCCAACATGAAGCCCGGGATGGAGAAATCATGGGGCCTGCTGAAGGCGTACCGCGGGCCGAAACTCCGCATCTATGACATCCGGGTCGAGGGCCCGCACATCAACCAGTGGCCGCCCGCCGGTCACACGCTGTTGTATGGTGGCCTCAAACCCGATGAACTGAACCGTAGCACGATCACTCAGCGTCTGCGTGTGTTTGCCGCCGGCGCTTTCCGGCGTCCGTTGCGCAGTGATGAACTGAAGCCGATCGAGCGAATGGTGATGGCCAGGTTTGATGGTGGCCTGGAGCCACTGGCCGCGCTGCAGCTGGGATTCCAGACGATCCTCTGCTCGCCGTCGTTCATCTACATGCAGGAGGGGGAGGGGACGCTCGATGGTTACAGTCTGGCGTCACGTCTGTCGTTCTTCCTCTGGTCTTCGCAACCGGATGCGGTCTTGCTTGAACATGCCAAAGCTGGACGCCTGGCCGACGCGAAGGTACTCGCTGCCGAGGTCGATCGCATGCTCCACGACCCACGCAGCCAGCGTTTCGTCAGGCAGTTTGTGCGGCGCTGGCTGGACTGGGACAACATCGGTGAAATGCCGGTGTCGGGTGAATTCCGTGTGTATTACCGCGACAACCTTGAGGCCGCGATGGCTTCAGAGACCACCACATTCTTCCGTCACATCCTGGATCAGAACCTGCCGCCCAAGCGGTTCCTTGACGCCGATTACACCTTCATGAACCGTGAGCTGGCAGCCCATTACGGCCTGCCGGCGATCGACGGCAACGAGTTACGCCAGGTCTCCACCAAGGGCACGGTGCGCGGCGGGCTGATGACCCAGGGTAGCTTCCTGACGGCCTCGGCCAATGGAGTCGATACCTCGCCGGTGGTGCGTGGCATCTATGCCCTGGAGAAGGTGCTGGGATACACTCCGCCGCCACCGCCGGATGACGTGCCTGAGACCGAGCCGGACATTCGCGGTGCGTTAACCGTGCGTGAGGAGCTGGCCAGGCACCGCAGCATCGCCACGTGCGCCGAGTGTCATCGCAAGATCGACCCGCTCGGCTTCGCCCTGGAGAACTTCGACCCCATCGGCGCCTGGCGGACACAGTACGGCAAGGGCCTGCCGGTCGACGCCTCGGGCCAGCTGCCCAGCGGCGAGAAGTTCGACGACATCCGCCACCTCCGCATGCTATTGATCGAGCGGCACGAGCAGTTCACCCGCAGTCTCACCGAGAAACTGCTCACCTACGCCATCGGCCGCGAGCTGGAAATCGGCGACCGCCCCGCCATCGACAGGATCAGTAAGGAAACCGCCGACAACGACAAGGGCCTCCGAGATCTCATCCATGCCGTCGTCGCCAGCGAGAGCTTCCAGCAGAACTAGTAGGAAACAAGATGAAGAACACTTTTTCGATCGTTTCCTTTGCGCTGCTTATGATTGCAACCTCCGCGGCGAAGCCGCAATCTGATGGAACGTCACGTTCCCCGAACGTCCTGATCATCCTTGTTGATGACATGGGCTACTCAGATCTGGGGTGTATGGGTTCGGAGATCAAGACGCCCCATCTCGACCGCCTCGCAGGTGACGGCGTCCTCTTTACCCAGGCCTACAATACCGCAAAGTGTTTCCCTACCCGCGCCTGCCTGCTGACCGGGACATGGTTCCAGGAAACGGATCGTGATTTCACGAATACAACGACTCTCGGCGAAGTTCTCCAGCCGGCTGACTACCACACCCTCTGGTCCGGCAAACATCATGCCACCTTCGATCCGCGAACTCGCGGTTTTGATCGTTTCTATGGATTTCTCGGTGGAGCGATCAATTGCTGGAACCCGGGAAATGCCCCCGCAACAGGCGCTCCGGATCCGGCGAGGATTGAGCACTACCAGTGGATTCTCGATGAAGATGAGATAACCGAGCCGTTCGTTCCGGATCGTGCCGATTGGTATGCCACCGATGTCTTCACCGACAAGAGTATTGAGTGGCTGGGAGAGACCGCTGGCGATGACAAGCCGTTCTTTCTCTACCTGGCCTACAATGCGCCGCACTGGCCACTGCATGCACCTGAAGAGTGTATCGAAGCGTGTCGAGGCAGATACGATGCCGGTTACGAGGTGATTCGCAACGCGCGCTACCAGCGCCAGATTCAAACGCGTCTAATCGACCCGAAGATCGCGCCCCTTTCGCCGCCCGAATATGATCAGCCCTGGAAATCTTTATCCGCGGAACTAAAAGAGAGACGAATCGCACAGATGGAAGTCTACGCCGCGATGATCGAGCGGATGGATGAAAACATTGGCCGGGTCATTGATCTCCTCGATCGACAGGGGCGTCTGGAGAACACCATTATCTTCTTTCTCATCGACAACGGTGCTTGCGCGACCGATCCCGCCAAGCGGGTCGGGAACTATCGGGAAGACGTGCCGATCGGCGGGGTGGATAGTTACGAAGCCTACCACCAGGGCTGGGCCTGTGTCAGCAACACACCTCTGCGCCGCTTCAAAACCAAGAGCCACGAAGGCGGCGTCTGCACACCTATGATCGTTCACTGGCCCAAAGGAATCGAGTCGCCCGGTCGAATCTGTCGAGAGCCAGTTCACCTGGTCGATATCCCGCCTACCGTGGCTGCTCTCGCCGGAGCAAGAAATCCGGCAACTGGTCAGGGCATCGACATCAACAATGCGTTCAAAAACAAACCACTGCAGCGTGAAGGAAATCTCTACTGGCAATGGGGTGGCGGTAACGCCATTCGCAAGGGAGATATGAAACTCGTCCGTCACAACGGTGGCGACTGGGAACTCTACGATCTCGCAAAGGATCGTACCGAGTTGAACGATCTTGCGGGGGAGATGCCGGAATTGGTGGGAGCCCTCGACGAAGCCTGGAACGCCTGGTGGATGGAATGCACCGGGAGTGAGCTCAAGGCGAAGACGAAATCGGAGAACAAGTGATGCAGGAAAAACCTGGGCGCTACGGCATGTCTTCGTTCCGAATGCTACGAAACATCGGGCTCTTTGCATTGGTGACAATCGCTCTCACCACCTTTGTCTACTCGGCCGATGCGCCGAACATCCTGCTGATTCTCTCCGATGATCACAGTGTTCCACATGTTAGCTGTTACGACGACGAGAACACAAAGCGGTTCAGGATTACACCGAACCTGCAGAAGTTCGCCGAGCAGGGAATGCGGTTTGATCGGGCCTACACGTCCGCCCCGCAATGTGCTCCGTCACGAATTTCAATTTTTGCGTGCCGATCTCCCGTCGGCCTGGGCGTCACTCGATTCGCGCAGCCACCACGCGGTGATGTTCGATTTTTTACAGACGTGCTTCGCGAGGGCGGATACTGGGTGGGACTGGACGGACGCCATCAGCATCTCGACGGCCGGATCCGGGAAGCCGAGCACATTGACGCCGCGCTGCGGCAAGCCGGGATGCAGAGTCTCGACCAGCGGTTTGATCACTTCGTGCGATCTGCCGGGACCAAGGGCGACAATTTGTTGCGTGTCGCCGATCGAGTTGCCGCGGCTCTGGACAAAGTGCCCGACGAGAAACCGTTCTTCCTTTACTTTGGTTTCAATCAGCCGCATCGAAAGTTCGCGCTGAAGTACGACGGCATCGATCCAAGCGAATTGAAACTTCCTCCTGACTGGCCCGATCTCCCTGAAGTCCGCGTCGACTATGCCAGGTACCTCGCGTCGGTCCGCGAACTGGATCATGGATTCGGACTGATCATGGATCTTCTGAAGACCCGCGGCATCGAAGACAACACACTCGTGATCTTTATGGGCGACAACGGCGAAGCGCTTCTTCGAGGCAAAGGCACTCTGTACGACCGAGGTACTCATGTTCCGTTGATCATCCGCTGGCCGGGCCGAGTCAAACCGGGGTCGAATTCTTCCGCGCTTGTCTGCGGCACAGACCTTGGCCCGACGATTCTCTTTGCATGTGGAATGAAACCGCGGAAGGAAATGACGGGCGTCATTTTTTTTCGTCAATTGCTCGGCGAGAAGGCTGAAGACCGGCGATACGTTTACGCCGAACGTGGCTGGCATTGGGGACCGATCACTCGAACCGATGGTTTGGACCTGTCGCGTTCCATCACTTCGACGCGTTACCGTTACGTCTACAACGCACTGCCGAACCGTGCCTACACTCCGGTCGACATGTCCGGCAAGGATGCCTGGAAGGCGATTCAGTCGGTACACGCAGCGAATCGACTATCGCCATTGCATCAGCGGCTCTACTTTCAGAACCCGCGGCCTGTCGTCGAGTTATACGATCTGCGCAACGATCCGCTGGAACTCAACAATCTGGCAGGGAAGAAGTCGGTCGCCGACATGGAGCGAACTCTTCGCGAGGAGCTTGAAAGCTGGATGATTCGCGAGCACGATTTTCTGCCACTACCGACGCATGCGCTGCAGAATACGAAGTGAGACTCACGCATCGAACTCAGAAAAACAACAAACCCTCGGCCACTACAGTGTGATCGAGGGTTTATGGTTCGGATCGAGACCAGAAGCTCCAGGATTAGGACTTGAGCCAGACTGACGAACGCCGAGAGTGGCGACTGGATTTGAACTCCGCAACTCTCTGCCTCACAGCAGTTTCGAGAGATTGCTCCTCTTCGTCGTCTGAAGTGGAGCCACTGTTTGAACTAACCGGCATGAGCTTCGCGGATCGCGTAACTCGTTGCTGACAAATAAACAACAGCTCGCCGCAATTGCATGCGACGAGCTGTTTTGATTTCAAGTCGGGGCAACCAGACACGGTTAGAACGTTTTGGCTCAGAATTCGACGACTGGCCTGCCACGATTATGCAGTCAATGCTCGCTGCCGCGTGATTGTTAACCGAAGCCCCGTTTGGTTCGAGTCCTGTACGGCTCCCCCTGACCTGCCCCACTAACCGCGACCAGGCTTTGAGTGGTAAACTCAGGGTTTGTTCACAGAAGAGGGAGGCAGCAGATGCCACGTAAACGATTCAAGACAGAAGAGATTATTCAGAAGCTTCGGGAGGCGGAAGTCCTGCTTTCGCAGG
>JAQWLN010000103.1 GCA_029247265.1 Fuerstiella sp. | reverse complement strand
GAATAGATTCCCACCTGCTTGAACAGGTCCTCCATGCCAAAGGTTCTGGCTTCGTCGGGAATGATCGGTACAAGTCGATCGCCACAACCTTTGTGACGCACCAGGCCTCGAAGAATCTGGCCGAGCGTACCGGTGGTCGAGCCATCGTCTCCATCGCTGCCGGGGAGCAGCCCCTTGGCCTGAAATATCCTGTCGTCCAGTGACGGTACGTCCAGTCGCTCCTCGGTGGGTTTGCGTTCGGGCACGAATCCACCCAGTGACTCGCGCTGTTGTCGCAGGTACACCATCTCCGGGCTGTCTTCTGCCGGCTTGTAAAATGGAAGTTTGTCGATGTCTTCATCGCTGATGGGAATGGCGAACTTTGTGCGGAAGTTCCGCAGTTCTTCTTCGTTGATCTTTTTGGTGTTGTGCGCGATATTGCGACCCTCGCCGGCTTCTCCCAGACCATAGCCCTTGACAGTCTTTGCCAGGATCACTGTGGGGGCACCCTTGTGGTTCACTGCAGCGTGATACGCCGTATAGACTTTCTCTGGGTCGTGACCGCCTCGACGAATTTTCTGCATCATTTCGTCGGACAGGTGCTCTACCATTTTCAGCACGTCCGGATCGGCGCCGAAAAAGTGGTTGCGAATATATTCGCCGGATTCAACGGTGTACTTCTGATACTGCCCGTCGACCACTTCGCCCATACGTTTGACCAGCTTTCCGTCTTCGTCCGCGTTCAGCAGCGGATCCCAGTCGCCACCCCAGATGACTTTGATGACGTTCCAGCCGGCCCCTCGGAAGGCTGCCTCCAGCTCCTGAATAATCTTGCCATTGCCGCGAACAGGGCCGTCTAGACGCTGCAGATTACAATTGATGACCCACGTTAGATTGTCGAGCTTCTCTCGAGAAGCCAGCGTCAATGCGCCAAGACTTTCCGGTTCGTCACATTCGCCGTCGCCCAGGAAGGCCCACACCCGAGACTTTGACGTGTCCATCAGGCCACGGTGTTCCATATAGCGCAGGAACCTCGCGTGGTAAATCGAACAAATCGGCCCGAGCCCCATCGACACCGTGGGAAACTGCCAGAAGTTCGGCATCAACCATGGATGGGGGTAGCTCGAAAGTCCTACGCCTGCCGGCAGTTCGCGGCGGAAGTTTTCCAGATGTGATTCGTTCAGTCGTCCTTCCACGTAAGCCCGCGCATACATTCCCGGCGAGGCGTGCCCTTGGAAGTACACCATGTCGCCCGTGTGCTGTTCCGTGCGACCATGAAAGAAATGGTTCTGTGCCACTTCGTACAGCGTCGCCGAAGAGGCGAATGTGGAAATGTGGCCACCAATGCCGTCGAAGTTCTTGTTGCCTCGCACGACCATTGCCATCGCGTTCCAGCGAACGATGCTCTTGATACGCCGTTCCAGTGCCAGATCACCCGGGAATCGCGTCTGGTCAGAGTGATGTATCGTATTGATATAAGGCGTATTGGCGGTAAACGGCAGTTTGACACCGCGTTGGTAGGCACGCTCCTGCAGGTGGATCAACAGCTCGCCCAGACGTTCCGGCCCATACCGATGAAGAACGTCCTCCAGCGAATCCAGCCACTCATTCATTTCGTCGGAGTCAATCCCCGAAATCTTGTCAGCCCGGTCTGCCATTTGTTTCCCCGCAATAAGGGCCGCTGAATACAGCCCACTATTCATTTCACTTAGACGCGATTTAGGTGCCGAATCAATTCTGACGGAGTCCACTGGTCTCTGGCCCTGCCACTCGAAACGTCGCATGGTTGGGGCAATGATCGTACGAAGACATCAATCTGCCATCGGATCGACGGCGAGAATTCGACGTAAATAGTGTTTATGTCGTGATTTGGGTCGACTTTCTAAACACTGGACGCAGAAAATCCGCAACGGGAGATGCAGACAGCCATCCCACCTGTTTTAGAACACTCGTGTAACTGACGGAGCCACTACAGACGCCCCGCGGCAAATTGCCCAAACACGCGGGATTGTAAGGAGTTGGGTTGGAAACAATCAATCCGCGCTTGCAAAACCAACGGCCATGACGGTGAATCCCGCTGCTGAGAACGGCAAACGGCGGTTTCCGAGTTCCACAACCAGAGAATCGTTGCTCGCAAGGATCGGCAATTTCCTACGCAACGGGCCAATATTAAGTACTGGCCCGGCCGAGAGGCACAGGTGCACCTGCTTGAGACGTTACTGATCTTGCGCGTCTCGAGTCCTGACACGCTAATGCGCAGCGACAGCAAACTTCCGAACTGCGCTGTGGCAACCAGCAGGCAATTGATGACTGCCTTTGACGGACCGCTTTATCAGAACAACAGTTCGAAAAGCGCATAGAAACAACGCCGAGGGCCCGATGGACCCTCGGCGTTTGAATTCACGCCGTGAAATTCCTCGGCAGAATTTGTTTTGCTCAGACTACTCGCACGTTTTCAGCGCGTGGTCCCTTTGGGCCCTGTCCGACGTTATACGAGACCTGCTGCCCCTCACGCAGTTCGTCAAAACGCACGTCTTCCAGCGCCGAGCTGTGAAAGAACATGTCCTTCCCTGTGCCATCTTCGATGAAACCAAACCCCTTGTCAGTGATTCGTTTGATTGTCCCTTCAGCCATGTCTGTAACCCAATACTTGCAAGATTGTCGGTCGTCATCTGTATGCGAAACGTTTCACATACAGATGAACAGCCTAAGATTGTTCGTGTTGTCGCACACCGGACGCTGCGTGTCAATTTGCAGCGTTGCGTATATTTGCTTCTGCAATCAACGATTGTGGCCCTGAGCCTGGCTCGATGCCCTGTTTTCGTTGTGTGCGGCGAGCGCGTTTGGCCTCGGCTTTCGCCTTCTTATCCATTTCGCGTTTACGTTTTTCGTATGTATTTTGATTCTGTGCGATGGCTTCTCTCCTTCATTTCTCCGAGAAATCGGTTCTTATGGCTGTATTTCTAACCACAAAAGTAACATTTGGATAGTCCGTCAGCCTGACTGTTTGGTGCGTTGTCGGCTTTGCTGTCCGTTACGTCTTCGTCTTTTTGGCTTGGCCTTGTCTGCTTCTCCGGTCATTCCGGATGATCGACGACGTGGGAACCGTTGAGAGCCGGATCCCTGTGAAGTGCCCTGCTGTGAGTGCCCGTTGCGTCGACCGGACGATCTTCGAGTTTTCTGTTCCGGTCGCCACTGCGGCTCTATTTGGCCCGCTGCGAGTGGAATTTTCTGGCCGATCAGACGCTCAATCGCGTGCAGTTCCGAGCCTTCTGTCGCACTGCAGAACGACAACGCAATGCCTTCCGCCCCAGCGCGGCCGGTACGGCCGATCCGGTGGACATACGCTTCCGGTTCGATGGGAAGGTCAAAATTGATGACATGAGTAATGCCATCGATGTCAATTCCTCGAGCTGCGACGTCCGTGGCTACCAGCACCTGTAACTGTTTGCGTCGAAATGCCTCCAACGCACGTTGCCGGGCATTCTGCGACTTGTTCCCGTGTATGGGGAGGGCCTTAATTCCACTGCGATCCAGTTTGTCAGCGACAACATTGGCACCGCGTTTCGTCTTCGTAAACACGATGGCACGATTGACGTTGCCCGCCGTCAGGATCTGGTGCAGCAGGGACTGCTTCCCGCTGCGTTCCACAAACATGATCTTCTGTTCGATTCGTTCAACGCTGGTCGACTTTGGAGTGACATTGACGCTGACCGGATTTCGCAACAGTCGCTTCGACAGTTGAGTGATTTTGGGCGGCATGGTGGCGGAGAAGAACAACGACTGCCGTTGCTCAGGCAAGTGACTGATGATCCGCCTTAAATCGGGCAGAAAGCCCATGTCGAGCATTCGGTCCGCTTCGTCCAGAACAAACACTTCCAGCTGATCCAGTTTGATATACCCCTGGTTCATCAGATCCAGCAATCTGCCGGGCGTGGCGACGAGAATGTGTGCTCCCCGCTTCAGGGCCCGTACCTGATTTCCCTGTTTGACGCCGCCGTAAACCAGGACCTGACGAAGTCTGAGATGCCTGCCGTATGTGGCAAAGCTTTCTTCAATCTGAATTGCCAGTTCTCGTGTTGGAGCTAGGACCAGCACTAAAGGCTGATTGGGTTGTGCTTTGCGACTGTTCTTTCCCAACTGATTCAGAATTGGCAACGCGAATGCCGCCGTTTTTCCGGTTCCTGTCTGAGCACAGCCCAGCACATCACGTTCGAGCAGTGCAGCCGGAATCGTCTGCGCCTGAATCGGTGTAGGGGTTTCATACTTTTCGTCAGTCAATGCGCGCTGCAATGGAGCGATCAACTTGAGTTCTTCAAACGTCTTCAATTGTGTTCCTTAGCGGATCCGGGAGGATAAGCGAGAGTCGAATCATATATCGTTCGACGTCTCTATCGGCATCTGCGGGGGTCGAGACACAACAGCGCACCGGCTGGAGCCAATATGGCATACAAATACCCCGTTAACAGATATTCCGGACAAACAAGAAAGTCACGGAATTCGATGCGTCATGAATGACGCTGGCGGCTTTCCAGAGCGGTCGACTTAACCGATGGTGAGCAGCAAGTTTGCGGCGAACATAGCGACGCAGATACCACGGGGCTGCAGGAGGATCCACCTCTGTCAGAAAACCCCGTCTGGCCGGAAAACGCTGTGTACTCTCGTAAACAACGAAACTCGCTTGGATCCGACCACTTTGGCGTATGCTTCTCCAAAGAGAAGCGAAGCTTGGCGGTAGGGTACCCACCAACCACCACGACGCCAAGCCGCAATTTTCAGAAAGCCCCGCTGAGAGCAGGTTTTCTCACGTGGGACGGTACAAATTCCCGTATCAGCTGATCTTTCCACCGAATATCCGGATTCTGTCCATTCAGGTCAGGTCAGGTCTCATGCCGCGGCCTGCGACATGAAATGGACTGACGCTGAAAGAACGGCGCAACCAGCTTGTTGCAAGCACAGGCCCCATTCTGACAGGCACGTCCATCCGACAAAAAGTTTCGGTTCGATTGACTGGTCGCCCTCGGTTTGTAGCCTCCAATGTATCGCCACAGCCTTCGGAGAACGTCCAGTGAAAACTTCTCGCATCGCCCAGCTTCTGCTTCTGCTGACTCTTGTCGGTTTTTCCCGCCAGTCCCTTGCCGACGGTCCTTTTCAGGCAACCGGGTTCAAGGTGGGAGAGGTCACTGAATCTTCCGCCATTGTCTGGACGCGATTGACATCGCGCAGTGAACGCAACTCCAGCGATGCCCCAAGGGTCGAGATCGTTTATGACCAGGCCGCCAGAGTAAAAGGCAAGGACAGATCTGTTAAGAGCGTTGTTTTTCCGGATGGACTGACGGTCGGTGACATTTTTGAAGCGGCCCCTGGCACGGACGGAGATGTGCGTCTGGCCTATCGGGTACAGGGCTCACGTGATTGGAAGTATACAGATTGGAATGAAGTCGATGGTCTACGTGACTTTACCCACCAGTTTCTGCTGACGAATCTGAACTCGAACACTCGGTATGACGTTGATGTGGAATCGAGGTCCGTTGCGGGGACGCCAGGCCAGTCGCTCGACGGTACTTTCCGCACGGCTCCCGCACTGAGTTCGAGCGACCGTGTTGTCTTTACGGTGTCAACCGGTCAGGGCAACGACGATCAGGATCGGGCAGACGGCTTCAATATTTATCCTGAGATGCTGCAGCTTGATCCGAATTTCTTCGTTCATACCGGCGATATTGTCTACTACGACCGGCTGGCCAAAACACTGCCTCTGGCGCGCTATCACTGGCAGCGCATGTACAGTTGGCCAACAAATGTCGAATTCCATCGAAACGTCGCCAGCTATTTTATCAAAGACGATCACGACACTCTTGTCGATGACTGCTGGCCCACGATGCAGACTCCTTACATGCACGAGTTCACGTTTCGACAGGGCCTGCAGGTGTTTCGCGAACAGGTTCCGATGGGCAGACACACCTGGCGCACGCGTCGATGGGGCAGGCATCTGCAGATCTGGATGGTGGAAGGACGAGATTTTCGCAGCTCAAACAGAGCTCCGGACGGGCCGGAAAAGACAATCTGGGGACAGGCTCAAAAAGACTGGTTCAAGACCAGCGTTGCTGCATCAGACGCCACCTTTCGCGTGTTGATCAGTCCGACACCAATTGTCGGTCCTGACCGTGACACCAAGCGGGATAATCATTCCAACAAAGTGTTCCAGACTGAAGGCGACGAACTACGCGCCTTCATCGCAACTCAGAAGAACCTTGTTGTAGTGTGCGGCGATCGGCACTGGCAATACATGTCCATCCATCCAGACACCGGCGTGCGTGAATATTCGTGTGGGCCGGCAAGTGATAAACATGCCAATGGCTGGAACCAGTCGGACTACCGTAAGGACTATCACAGGTATCTCAATGTTATCGGCGGGTTTCTGTCAGCGACTGTCGAGTCCGGTGACGCACATCCGACGATGACGTTCCGTTACCACGATGTGAATGGTAAAGTGAACTTCGAGGATACTCTGTCCGGCGATTAGAAATCGTGACCGCTGAATTGGGCGACCGGCTGTCGCTCAGGACGCGAACCGGCCGGAGTGACTGGCAGGTCCGCGTGCCGGGACGATTGATGAGACAGAATAAACGGCTTTAGTTTTACCGGGGAAACGAATGGAGTCAGAGTCGCCGTCATCGGATGAAATCGCGTTGCGCTACCTTGATCAGCTGCCGTGGACGCCCTACCCTTTTCAGGAACAGGCGATCCTTGCCTGGTTTGAAGGCGAGGACGGAATTCTTGTCTGCGCTCCGACGGGGACCGGCAAGACGGTCATTGCTGAGACCGCACTGTTTGAAGCACTGATGACCGGGCGTCTGGCTTACTACACAACTCCGCTGATCGCGTTGACGGAGCAGAAGTTTCACGAATTGCAGGATTCGGCTGAACGCTGGGGGTTCTCTCGTAACGACGTCGGGCTGGTCACCGGCAACCGTCGAGTGAACCCGGACGCACAGATTCTGGTGGTTGTCGCGGAAATCCTGCTGAACCGTCTGCTGTCGCCCGAGGATTTTTCGTTTGACGAAGTGTCTGCGGTTGTCATGGACGAATTTCACAGCTTCAACGATCCGGAACGTGGTATCGTCTGGGAGCTTTCTCTGGGGATGCTGCCGAAACAGGTTCGCGTGCTGTTGATCAGTGCTACGGTTGGTAACGCGCCGGAATTCGTTGTGTGGCTCAACAGGCAGCACAACCGACGACTGCGATTGCTGCAAAGTGATGAACGCAGAGTGCCGCTGAGCTTTCGCTGGGTGATCGACCAATTGCTGTCGGAAGAGCTTGAGATCATGGCCGATTGCGATGACGACGATGCTCGTTACACGCCCGCGCTGGTCTTTTGCTTTAACCGCAGTGAATGCTGGAGTGTTGCGGAGCAACTGAAAGGCCGCCGTTTACTGGCCAGCGGCCAGCAGAAACAACTGCAGATCGAACTGGACCAGATGGACTGGTCGCTGGGCGCTGGTGGGAAGCTGAAACAGATCCTGATCCGTGGCGTGGGTATTCATCACGCCGGTCTGCTGCCGAAGTATCGTCGAGCGGTCGAGTCGCTGTTCCAGAAGAAGCTGCTGTCCGTTTGCATCTGCACTGAAACGCTGGCCGCCGGCATCAATCTGCCCGCGCGTTCTGTTGTGATGACGTCACTGATCAAGGGGCCACCGCGTGCCATGAAACTGATTGACGCCAGTGCAGCTCATCAGATGTTCGGCCGCGCGGGACGTCCGCAGTTCGACGATCAGGGGTACGTTTTTTCGGTTGCTCATGAAGACGACGTGAAGCTGCATCGCTGGCAGCAGAAATACGACCAGATTCCTGAGGACACCAAAGATCCGATGCTGCGTCGGGCGAAAAAGAATCTCAAGAAGAAGATGCCTAAGCGCCGTTCGGGGCAGCAGTACTGGACAGAGAAACAATTCGAACAACTTCGCGGGGCGTCGCCTGGAAAGCTGGCCAGTCGAGGGCGGTTTCCCTGGCGGTTGCTGGCCTTTTTGATTCGCAAGTCGGGCACCGTGTATTCGTTGCAGGATGCCATTCGCCGCCGACTGCTGGATTCCGATGAGAAGGAAGACGCAGAAAAAACACTTAAGCGAATGCTGATCACACTGGACGCCGGTGGTTTTATTAAGTTGTCTCCTTCTCCGCCGCATCGTCAGCAGGAATCAGCGCCGTCACCGGATTCGCCTGTTTTTCGCAGTTGCCTGGCGGGTGAGGGCGTTGCTCTGGCGGTTGATGATGTTCAGGACGGTCGTTCGGTGACGACGTCAGTCTGGGGATCGACGCTGCAGATACACGATGACGGCATGGGCGACGTGGTCGATTTCGGGGCGGCTGTCAATGAAGTCGATCCGGGGTTCGGGCTTGGTGTCTTTGAAAACGATGCTTCAGGCACGACGGAGAAAACGACTGCAGCGCCCACTTCGGAAGAGCCTGCAGCATTCGAAACAGACGATGCTGCGGCAGAGGCCGATGATTCAGTGCCAGCGGCGTCACCGGGATTGCTTGGTCAGCTGATTCAGGAAGCGAAGGCGTCCGGCGGAAGGGCGTCCACAAGCGCAGCGAAGAAGCCCGTCCCCGGAGAACGCCTGTCGGAACCGGTTCCGACAGATCAGCACCAGCAGCGGCTGGACGAATACGCGCCAGAGCATGCGATCGCGACTCCACAGCTGGAGATGCTGTTTGCATTTCGCAGTATTAATTCTGTCTTCGCGATCTTTCTGGCGGAGCATATGCACAGAGCGAGCTATGACGAACGACTGCAGCTTATGGAAGCGGCGTTGAACATGCCGCGGTCCGTCGGAAAATCAGTCCGCGTACCGTTTCCCGACAAGATGCCTCACGGGCCGTTGACCACCGAATACGCAGACGGTGAGGTGCTGCGACGCGGCCTTGCGACTCAGGAGGAACTGACCGGATATCGCGATGAGGTCACAGGCCGCAGAATTCCGCCCCTGGAACTTGCTCAGAAGATGCACATGCTGTTCCGCAGCGACTTCCCGAACATTCACGATGCGCGGTCGACGTCGATCTGGTGCATCGGTGATTTGTTGCAGTTCGGCGGTGACTTTAACAAGTATGTCCGGGCCAGAGATCTGACAAAACAGGAAGGCATCATCTTTCGGCATTGTCTCAGGATGATTCTGTTGTGCGGAGAGTTTGCTCAGATTGAACCACCTGAGATCGATCCTGCGGCATGGCGCAGCGACCTTGCTGAACTGGCCGCACTGCTGACAGATTCGTGCCGCGTCGTCGATCCTGCCAGTACTGATGACACTCTGAACGCTCTGGAGAGCCGCAAGCTGGACCCGGAGCAACTGGTGCTGTAGCTTGCGGTTCCTCTTTCAGCCCGCCTTTCAAAGATTGATGACATGATCCCTCTGACTCGCCGACAGGTACTGGCGGCTGCTGCAGCAATGGCAGCAGGTGCCGGCCGAACCGGGTTTGCCGCTGCGTCTGCTGCAGCCGAATTTCAATTCAAGTACATCGTCGGCTCATGCATGTACGGTTACCTGTATCTTGGCGAGATACTGCCGGAGGTCGCCAAATGCGGTGCCCGCTATCTGGATATCTGGCCAAAGAGTCATGGCAACCAGCGTGAACAATTGGCGGATCTGGGTGAGGACCTGTTTGCGTCGTTGCTGCAGAAACACGATGTTTCTCTGGGCTGCATTACACAATACAAGCTGGGGCCGTTTGGTCTGCAGAATGAAATGAAGATCGCACAGCGACTTGGCTGCCAGACGATCGTGGCAGGGGGCAGCGGTCCCAGAAACCTGAAAGGGGCGGAACTGAAGAAGGCGGTCGGTGACTTCCTTGAGAAAATGAAGCCGCATCTTGAAGTCGCGGAAGAAACCGGCGTCACCATTGCGATCGAAAATCACGGCAACAACCTGATTGATTCACCTGACTCACTGAAGTATCTGGCCGAACTGCGACCATCAGAGAATATCGGAATCGCCCTGGCCCCGTACCATCTTCCTCAGGACGCCCAACTGATTGCTCAATTGGTGAAAGATCTTGGCGGCGTGACAAAAGTCTTCTATGCATGGGAACACGGCGATGGCTGTACGAAGCGATTGCCCAAAGAGCAGGAACTCAAACAGCTGCCGGCTTACGGTCCGCTGGACTTTGGCCCCATTGTGCAGGCGTTGGTTGATATTGAGTATTCGGGCTGGACGGAAATTTTCATGCACCCCGTGCCTCGCGGGATTCCGATCATGGAGACGGCAGCACAGGTCACTTCGGAAATCAACAAATCGCGAACTTATCTGTCGGAAACCCTGTCAGCAGTTGTTGGCGGAAAGTAGTCCCGGATCACTTGTGTAAAGTCCCTTTGTGCCGCGTTCCAACCATGTCGTCCGAATCATATTGCTGGTTTCGTGTGCTCATGCGCTGGTTCATCTGCTTGAGCAATCTATTGCCAGCGTTGAACAGGTGATCTCTTCGGAATTTTCGCTGACTCTGAAGCAGTCTGGATTTCTGGGAAGTGCACTGCGACTGCCGTATGGCATCGGTGCCTTCTTCGCCGGATTACTTGCGGATCGATTTGGTGAGAAACGAATTCTTGTACTGTACCTGTTTGGTTCAGCTATTGTTTCTGTGTCCTTCGTGGCCAGTGGAGGTGCGTCGGTCATCTACTGCCAGTTGTTCGCCATGGGAGCATTTGCGAGCATGTACCATCCCGCCGGTCTGTCGCTGCTGGCGCATGAAACCACTCCCGCAACACGGGCCCGGGCGCTGGGTATTCACGGAATCTTTGGATCACTGGGAATCGCATCGGCACCATTCATGGCGGGGCTGATGTTGTCCGTCCGACCGGGAGACTGGCGAGGTTATTATGTTCTGCTCGGTGTTGTCAGCTTCAGTCTGGCGATGTTGGTATGGGTGTTCCTGCGTCCGAAACCCAGACCGGCAGTTGCTGATCAACCGCCGGCG
>JAQWLN010000073.1 GCA_029247265.1 Fuerstiella sp. | reverse complement strand
CGACGCGTAGATTTTCCTTATCCGACGCTGACTGAGCATCATCATAAAGGTGCTTCCGTGTTGGCGGCATACCTGATTGCTCTTTTCGAGCGTGCTTTTCCGCCAGCACCTGATATAGCCGCGCACCGCCATTTTTGAAGGCCAGGCTGCAGCCGACCAGGTACAGCAGCCACATGCGGTACTTTTCGGCCCCTACGCTTTTGATGGCTTCTTCACGGCGTTCGTACAGCCTCTGACACCAGATCCTGCATGTTTGAATGTAATGGTTGCGCCAACCTTCGACGTCCGCGATTTCAAATCCCTGGGATTCCATCGACTGAACCATATGGCCCAGATGGTCAAGCTCGGCACCAGGAAAAATGTGCTTCGCCAGCAGCCGTCGGTCCGCATTCATTTTGCGGAATTTCTTCATGCTTTCTTTGCCGGGACGAGTGATTCCCTGTAGCAGGAACCGACCGTTCTTCGTCAGAAGCGAATTCACCTTCTGCATAAATCCATCCATGTTGTCGATGCCCACATGTTCGTACATGCAGATCGAGGCAACCTTGTCGAACTCGCCTTCAAGGTAGGCATAGTCACAGATTTCCACAGTGACTTGATCTTCCAGGCCGAGCCTGCGAATTTTCTCCTGGGCGTATTTCAGCTGATTCTCTGACAGAGTGATTCCGTGAGCCTTAACGCCGTAGTGTTTAGCGGCGTGGCACAGCAGTCCTCCCCAGCCGAAACCAATATCAAGGAATTTCTCGCCCGGCTTAAGCTGCAGCTTTTTGCATGTCATGTCCATTTTGTCGAACTGAGCCTGGTCGAGCGAATTGTTCCAATCGGTGAAATAGCCGCAGGTGTAGACCATTTCCTTGTCAAGAAACAGCTCGTAAAACTCGTTGCTGACGTCGTAATGAAACTTCACGAAGTCCTGGTTTTCGGCCTGCTCACGGTCACGACCGCTGACGTTGCCCTGATATTCATTGTCGACGACAGACGAACTTGCCGGTTCCAACACAAACGGCAGCAGGGCGCGAATCAACGCTGACTTTCCGACCTTCTTAGCGCGAGAGCGCGAATTCTGAACATACATCGCTTCAATGAATGTATGGATATCTGCGCCGTGAAAATCAATATGACCACGCGCGTAATGTCGCAGTAGATTATCGGGTGTCGGCCATCTCAGCAGCGATCCGATCACGCCAGGACCGCTGATCGACAGGAATAATTCGGGATCGACGTCTGTCCCGAGAGGCACCATCGTACCGTCCCAGAGACGTACGGAAATTCGGTTATCGAATTTCGTTGCAAGTTGTTCCAGCAGCGATCGTACAGAGGTGAGTTGCCGTTTGTGTCGGCTCTCGCGTCCAAACATGTGTTTTCGTCCCACAGGTCGCTGTGACAGCAACCAATCGAATTCTGTAATAAAAACAAGGTGACACGTCCCCGTAGCCGTTGCTCACGGCCATGGGGTTCCGGATGTTCGCGTCCACGTTCAACAATTAGTAATATTGACAGATGCGGTCAATGGCACTTCGTCGAACGGCGGCCCACGCTGGTGTACGGGGACTGGGCAGTCTGCGTTGTGGGCGTTCCTGATTAACCCGGTCCCTTCGCTGCTTCGGAACTGACGTAACAGTCCGGTGTACTGCCCACCCGCTACCGAGGAGATATTGAATGACAATAACGAATCGACTGCGGCATTCCGTGACCCATCATCGGGCGACGGTCTGGCGAACATTGGTCCGCTTATGTTCTTCCCTGGCGGCATGTGTGGGAAAAAACATCCGGCCTTTTGTACAGACTCTGGCTCTGCTGTCGGCGTCTTGCTTCAGTTTTGTTCCTTTTGCGACGGCTCAGAAGGCGCCAGCTCTTCAATTTCAGGAAGGGGCGGTGAATGGAGTTCTTATCGAAAAGGGGGGCCATCGTCTTTCGGTTTACGGATGGCAGGACGACGACGTCAGCAATATTGACCGGGTACTTTTGGCGCACGGTCGTCGGGACGTCCTGTGGAAGGTAACGCCTCTCATCGACGCCGGTGCGAAAGCAACCGCCCCTAACCGTGAACGATTTGGCTTGGAAGCTCCGTCTGAGTTCTGGAAAAATTTCAGAGCAGCCAGGTTTCACGATTACGCTCAGCAGACGACGAAGATTGCTGGCAGGTCTGTGCCGATTGATGAATGGGTCAACGAAGGTGACAGTATCACCTGGCACGATTTGAATTTTGTCGTTTTGGAAACCCCCGGCTTCACTCGCGGATCCGTCACGTACGTCACTGATCTCGAAGGAAAGTAAACGGCGTTCACGGGAGACCTGATCTATGGCGATGGTCAGATTCTGGATCTGTACAGTTTTCAGGATGCGATCTCCGAAGCAAAAGTGCGCGGTTACCACGGTTACGGGGCCCGACTGGCGGATCTGGTGCAAAGTCTGCAGAAGCTTGTTGCCGAGAAGCCGGACCTGATCGTTCCCGCCCGCGGACCGCTCATCCAGAATCCTTCAGTCGCGATCAACAGGCTGATCGGCCGTGTTCGGGCACTCTACAAAAACTACCTTTCCACAAGTGCGCTGCACTGGTACTTCAAGGAAGATCGCATGCGACAGTGTGGCGAACGTATCCTTGGGACGGGCGCGGACGTTGAGCTGATGCCGTACGCACATCACGAAGAAACTCCGGCGTGGGTTTTCGAGAATTCAACCAGTCGCCTGTTGATTTCAGATGCCGGTCGCGGTTTTCTACTGGACTGTGGGTACCAGCGAGTGATCGATGCCGTTAACGACTTGATTGCCCAGGGGGTTATCACTGGCGTCGACGGAATCTTCGTGACTCATTACCACGACGACCACACGGACATGGTTCAGGCGGCTGCGGAGACGTTTGAGTGCCCTGTCTATGCGACTCAGGAATACGCCGATTTCCTTGAAAATCCCGCCGCCTATCACCTGCCCGCGATGACAGCAAATGCTGTTCACAACATCAAAGTTCTGCCAGATGGTCATCAAAAAAAGTGGCATGAATTTGACCTGAGGTTTCATTTTTTTCCCGGTCAAACGTGGTATCACGGAGCTGTATTCGCCCGCAAGGGCAACGACCGTCCGGTCTTCTTTGTGGGTGACGCATTCGCACCGTCCGGTATGGACGATTACTGCGTGCTGAACCGAAATCTGTTGCATGACGATTCCGGTTACTTGCTGTGTCTGCAGAAGCTGCGCGACATCAAAGAACCGTTCTGGCTGGTCAATGAGCATATTCCATTTGTGTTTTCGTTCAGCAGCGAAGAACTGGATTACCTTGAGACTCGCTACCGGGAGCGAATCTCCATCATGCGTGAGCTGTTTCCGTGGGACGATCCGAACTATGGAGTGGACGAACAGTGGGCCGTGATGTATCCCCATGGCACCACTGTTGCACGGGGTGCGTCCGTTAAGCTGCAACTGCGTGTGATTAATCACTCAGCGACGGACCGTGTTTTTCGAGTCCGTTTCAATCCACCAGAAGGCCTGTCGCTGACTGCTGCGACAGGTGAAGTTTCGATCGCAGCGCGGCAGACCGGGTTTGTGGAAGTCGTGGCTACTGCGCCTGATTCGCCAGGAGATTTCATGATCACAGCCGATATCGCCAGCACAGGCATGTCCTTTCGCGAATGGTGCGAAGCGGTCGTTACGGTTGAGTGACGTGACGGCTGGTGCCACATGCCGCGTCTGTGGCGCACAGTGCGGTTTGGCGCGATAATCCGCCTCGTTGGCGGGAATCAGGTCCTGGCACCGGGGGATTGGCGTGCAGGGGCGCGAAAACCATTGCGACAGGACCAAGTCACAGTTAAACATCAGGTTGTCGCTTGTCGCTGTGCTGATCATTCAGGCAGCTCTGAGCCGTGATAACGCACCTTTCCGGAGTCCCCGGTGATTCAATCGGTCCCTCACACTCTGTTTCGCAGACGCTCCGTGTCATGGAAGGCGATTTTTGTCGTCTTCGTGATGACCGTCGCGACCTGGGGCGCCTCGTTTTTTCATCCGCTGACTGGGAGTTCGTCGGCTATTGCCGACGAGACCCAGCATGTCGCAACTCCGGAAGCGGATGTCCATGCGCCTGAGGGGCATATGGGTAGTGGGCACGCCGGTGGGCATACCGATCCCGTTGCTGAAGTACTACTGGCCATTCTGATCATATTGTTTCTGGCTAAGGTCGTCGGTGATCTGTTTGAGCGAATGGGTATGCCCGCGGTGCTGGGCGAACTGACAGTCGGGATTATTCTTGGTAACTGGGCTCTGTTTACCGGCTCGAACGTCTTCGATTTCTTTAAGCCGCATCCGGGTGATGCCGACGACCGGACCGGTACTGTGCTGGACATGCTCGCCCGAATCGGCGTTGTCCTGCTGCTGTTTGAAGTCGGGCTGGAATCGCGTGTCAAGGAGATGATGTCTGTTGGCGTTTCTTCTCTGCTGGTTGCATTGCTGGGTGTCGCTGCCCCGATGATTCTGGGATTTGGAATCGGCTACCTGATGGTCAGTGAAAGCCTTGCCGACTGGCAGGTGCCCGCATTTCTTGGAGCGACGCTGTGTGCGACAAGCGTGGGCATCACTGCACGAGTGCTGAAAGATCTCGGCCGCAGCCGGGATCAGGAATCAAAAATTATTCTGGGAGCGGCCGTCATCGACGACGTGCTGGGCCTGGTTGTCCTGGCGGTTGTGTCGGGCGTCATCGTGGAAGGTGACCAGTTTCAATTGGTGACCTTGTTCAAAATTGTCGGTCTGTCGGTCGCATTTCTTGCAGGCGCGCTTTTTCTGGGGGCTATTCATTTTCCCCGAATGCTGTTCCGCGGCGCGAGTTTTCTGCGAGGTCACGGTCTACTGGTGACCACTGCACTCATGATCTGCTTCCTGTTTTCGTGGGGGGCCAGCGAAATGGGACTCGCTCCCATCATTGGCGCATTTGCCGCAGGGCTGATTCTGGAAGGAGCGCACTACCAGGAAGTCGGAGAGAAATGGAAGAACCGTCGTCTGGAAGACGCGCTGACTCCGCTTTCTGCTCTGCTTGTGCCGATCTTTTTTGTGGCGACCGGCATTGCCGTCGACCTGTCGCAGTTCAGTGGCGGATCTGTCTGGGTGCTGGCGATTGGCCTGACCGTTGTGGCTATTCTGGGTAAGCTGGTGTGTGCGTTGGGTGTGCGGGAACGTGGTCTCAACCGAATGGCGGTAGGCTTAGGTATGATTCCGCGTGGCGAGGTTGGCCTGATTTTTGCGCAGGTTGGTCAGGGCCTGAAGACGCCGGACGGGGCCGACGTCGTAGATAATGCCACATTTTCCGCGATCGTGGTGATGGTCATGGTGACCACCATGATCACGCCTCCGCTGTTGAAATGGGCGTTATCGCGTCGGCCGAATGACTCAGAGCCGCCGCTGCAACCCGAGTTGGCTTCCAATTCGCGTGTTACATAACCGGTCTTAACCACTGAATACCCTTTGCTGCCGTTGACCGCAGCCGGCCAGCATCGTCTGATCATGAGTGCGTAGCGGCCGGTGAGGGGGCCGCCTTCTGAAGAAAGCGACGCGAGAGATCTCAGTTGGCTGGCGATTCTGAGGAATCTGTGTAACCTCAGTCTACCCACCCACCCTGTTGCCCTTCCAGTCGCCATGCACCGCCTGCTTGCCTTTCATGATTGTCGGATGCTGGATCGCCAGTTTCTGCTGGCGGATGAAAAGAAGTATCAGCTGGGTCGTGCTGAGGACAACGAAATCAGCACAACCTGGGACGACCGGATTTCCAGATACCATGCTTCGTTGGTTCCGTCAGATAAGGGGGTCCGGCTGCTGGTATTGGATGTTGCCTCCAACCCTGTGTTCGTCGACGGTCGGACGACCAGTGACGTGGTTCTGAAAGCCGGGCAGTCCTTCGTTATCGGGGCCACCAGGTTTGAAGTTCAACAGGTTACCCAAAGCGACTCCCCTCGCAGTAATGCGGTACAACAGCTGCCGATTGACCGCCGCCAGTTGGAGCAGCTGCGTTACGAGGACGCGGACAAACGCATCGAGGTACTGACCAGTTTGCCGGCCGTCATTCGCGAATCCGGCGTGGAACGCGACTTGTTCGTCAGATTGGCCAGTCTGCTGCTGGCGGGGATTCAGCACGCGGAAGGCGTGGCCGTCGTGGCGATGGAGCCGGAACGCAGCAAGCCAGTTGTGTTGCACCAGGAACGAAGGTTTGAAGCGGATGGCTCGTTGCGACCCAGCAGTCGACTGATCAGTAACACGTTCGAACAGCAACGCACAGTGCTGCATGTCTGGGATGAATCTGAGGCAGATGACGCCCGCTACACTCAGCACGCTGGATTCAGTTGGGCGTTCTGCACGCCCTTTCAGGATGTACCGTCCACAAACGCGACGGACGGCGAGGCCGATATGTCAGCCCGTATCGGTACTGCCCGGGCACTTTATGTTGCCGGCCGCAGTCCCGGCGAAGGTGCCAAAACAAACGAAAAGCGACTGCATGCGGACATCAAGTTTACCGAATTCATTGCAGAAATTGTCGGTTCGCTGCAGCGACAACGAGAGCTGGAACGTCAGCAATCCGGTCTGCGGCAGTTCTTTTCTCCACCCGTGCTGGAGGCGTTGGGTAAGGATCTTGATACATCGCTGCTGGAACCGCGTGAATGCGATGTCACGGTTCTGTTCTGCGACCTGCGAGGCTTCAGTCAACATGCGGAAGAACAGGCCGACGATTTGACTGGTCTGCTGGAGCGAGTGAGTCTGGCGCTCGAGGTCATGACCAGCCAGATTCTACGATTCGGTGGAGTGACGGGCGACTTTCAGGGTGACGCGGCATTGGGGTTCTGGGGTTGGCCGATCGGCACCGACGAAGCTCCGTTGAATGCCTGCCGAGCCGCACTGGCGATACGAGATGAATTTGCCAAAGCGCACGCTGATCCGGAACATCCGCTGACGGACTTCGAGACCAGCATCGGTATCGCTCACGGTCGCGCCGTTGCCGGCAAGATCGGAACTCGCGAGCAGGTGAAGGTCACGGTCTTCGGCCCCGTGGTTAATCTGGCCAGCCGGCTTGAGGGGATGACACGGCAGTTACATGTGCCGATTCTAATTGATGATAATCTGGATAAGATTGTTCGGGACAACTCCGACAGTTTTGAATGTCGAGTTCGCAGGCTGCTGCACGTATTGCCGTATGGCATGGACAATTCGCTGGTGGTCAGCGAACTGGTCCCACCCGAGGATGCGATGCCTCAGCTGACGAATCAGCACCTGGATGATTTCGAAACGGGACTGCAGCACTTTATTGACGGCGCCTGGAGTGAAGCATGGCGTTATCTGCACAGCATGCCGGCTGACGACCGTGCTCAGGATTTCCTGGCGATGCAGATTACTCAGCAGGGAAGAACGGCTCCCGTTGACTGGGACGGCATCGTTCGCATGAAGAAAAAGAATTGATGAAGTTCAGCCAGGCGTCGGCCGGAGCGGCTCCCGTTGTTGACTGAACAACAGTTGGTATTCCGATTCAGGATTGTTTAGTCAGAGACTCGTGCGTCTGGTATCATGCCCACTGCGGTATTGATCGTGTTTCACTGAAAAACGAATGCCTGTGATGTCGTCACTCCTCCCCAACCGCCGAACATTCCTGAACACATCCGGCGTCTCTTTGGGCGGCACGGCTCTGGCCGAGTTGCTGCAGGGGCGGTCGACGGCTGCCGATAATGCCCTGGCTGCCCGTCATGCACACTTTGCGCCGAAGGCGAAACATGTCATCTATCTGCACATGATCGGGGCGCCGTCGCAGCTCGATTTGTTTGACGATAAACCGGAACTGCGACGTCGCCATAACCAGCCGTGTCCGGCGGAGGTGACGAAGGATCGCGACTTCGCCTTTATCGGTAAGACGTCAACGCTGGCCGGTTCTCCATGGAAATTCGCTCGGCATGGCCAGAGTGGTCAGTCGTTTTCCGAACTGCTGCCACATCTGGCGACGGTCGCTGATGAATTGGCAGTCGTGCGTTCGCTGCACAACGATGAAATCAATCATGCGCCTGCACAGATGTTCCTGCATTCTGGTTTTGGCCGAGGTGGTCGTCCGAGCTTCGGGTCATGGGTGACTTATGGGTTGGGCTCTGACAATACGAATTTGCCGGCGTACGTAGTGATGGTCAGCGGAGCCAAAGGCGGTGCCGGAACAAGTCTGTGGGCGAATGGTTTTTTGCCGAGTATCTATCAGGGCATACAGTTCCGGTCGCAGGGGGACCCTGTGCTTTTCCTTTCCAGTCCCGAGGGACATACTCGAGGCGATCGTCGCCGTGTTCTGGATGCTTTGGCGAAGCTGAATCAGAATCGCTTTGAACAGACCGGTGATCCGGAGATTGAGACTCGAATCAGTCAGTACGAAATGTCGTTTCGTATGCAGGCGTCCGTACCGGAGTTGATGGATATCATCGGTGAATCAAAAGCCACGTTAACCGATTACGGAGCAGTACCGGGAAAGGCGTCTTTCGCAAACAGCTGTCTACTGGCCAGACGTCTTGTGGAACGAGGTGTGCGTTTGATCGAGCTCTACGATTCCGGCTGGGACCATCACGGCGGCATCGAAACTCGTTTGCCGGAAAAATGCAGGGAAACGGATCGACCGATTGCCGCCTTGATTCGTGATCTGAAACAACGAGGTTTGTTGAAGGATACCCTGGTGATCTGGGGATCGGAATTCGGACGAACACCTCTGAACCAGGGAGCTGGGAAGAGCACGGGCGTGACAGGCCGAGACCATCACAAGGATGCATTCACGATGTGGCTTGCCGGCGGAGGCATCAAAGGCGGCGTGAGCTTCGGTCAGTCCGATGACTTTGGCATGGATGTCGCCGAAAACCCTGTCCACGTCCATGACCTCAACGCGACCGTTCTGCATTTGCTGGGGCTGGATCACGAACGCCTGACATACCGTTATCAGGGACGCGAATTTCGCCTCACCGATGTACATGGCCACGTTGTGAAAGAGATTCTGGCATAGAGCCCGCGTCTGGCCAGCGTGCGTAAAGAACAGTGCGGGGGCGTAACTGCACATGCCGGAAGTGCGGCGAACAACAACCTGATCGCTGACTGTTTGCTTCCCGAAGCGGGTGTTTTCTAATTGCGTGCCGTGAAAACAAATACATAGTTTGAGTCGAATCAAGGACTACCGACATGACGGACGCGACCCGCTGCAGCCTGGCTTTTTCATTTCTGCTGACCTTCGGAATGCCCTATCCGCTGAATGCTCAGGAAACGGGTATTGCGCCTGACGCGAGAACCCGGAATCAGGTGGAGCCTGCCGAGAATGCGGAAGTTTGGCCATCGTTTCGCGGTGTGTCGGGCGACGGGCATTCCGATGCTAGGAACGTGCCTCTGACATGGGGAGCCGATACGAACATCAAGTGGCGTGCCGAACTTCCGGAATCCGGCGACAGCAGTCCTGTAATTTCGGGGGATCGAGTGTTCATCACATGTGCGCAGGAACGAGGTCAGAAAAGAAGTCTGTACTGCTTCAGCCGCACTAATGGGCGGGAGCTCTGGCAGCAGACTGTCACGTACGATGATGTCGCGCCGACTCATAAGACCAATCCGTACTGTGCCTCAACACCATTGACGGTCGGCAAACGCATCATTGTCTGGCACGGATCCGCAGGGTTGTTTTGTTATGACCATGACGGCCAGGAACTGTGGTCTCGCGATCTGGGCGAATTCCGGCACATGTGGGGCTACGGCGCTTCGCCGATCTTCCACAAAGATCGCATTATCCTGAACTGTGGTCCTGGAAAAAGAACGTTTCTGACGGCCGTCGATCTGGCCAGCGGCACAACACTCTGGCAAACGGACGAACCTATCGAAGGCGATGGCGATCGGAACGACAACAACAAATACTCAGGCACGTGGTGTACGCCCGTGATCGCAAACGTCGATGGCCACGATCAGATCGTCTGCAGCCTGACGACTCGAGTCAATGGTTATGATCCCGACACAGGAGACATACTTTGGACCTGCGATGGTCTCCGCGGTCCCAAAGGCGACCTGGCATATTCGTCGCCGATCATGGCGGGCGATACGTGTGTCGTGCTGGGTGGCTTCAATGGTCCGGCGTTCGGCTTCAGGCCAGGTGGGGGTGGAAACATCGCCAAAGACGCACGGTTGTGGCGTGTTGAACGAAACCCACAGAACATTGGCTCCGGCGTGTTTGTCGGTAAGCATGTCTACGTTCCGGATGCCGGTCCCGGTACATTGCGGTGCATCGAGCCGGAGACGGGGGACGTCGTCTGGCAGGAGCGAATGCCCGGCGGTAACGCATGGGGTTCCATTGTCTATGCCGACAGTCGAGCCTATGTGACGTGTCAGAACGGCGATACGATCGTATTTTCACCTCACCCCGACGGTTACAAACAACTGGCGGTCAACTCGCTTGCAGAACCCAGTAACTCAACACCCGCAGTTGCCAATGGTCAGGTCTTCGTGCGCACCTTCAAGGCCCTGTACTGCATCGGTACACCAGGCGTGACCGAAAGCGTTCTGTCAACGGACAACAATTAAGGCAGGCGCCGACAGGTTCCGGTGTCGGAAGAGTGTTGCCTCGTCGTCCCTCATTTCCTGATCACACAATTCTGATGGTCGTCTCGGTATGTCTGAACGGCGGAGTTCGATACCTGCGTGCCCGTGAGATCCAATTCGAGGAGTGGCAATCCGCTCAGTCGCGTCAGACCGTTAACTGTCAAAGGCAGGTTTCTGAGCTGTAGCTTCGTCAGTCGTTTTAATTGCGAAAACTGTGTCAGTCCAGACTGCGTGATATTGGTGTCTGAAATGTCCAGTGAAATCAGAGACGGGAAATCATTGTAATAGTCAATCGATTGATCTGTGAGCTCTGTGTTAGCGGCCAGCACCTGCCTCAGCAGTGGAAATGTTGCGAGTTCGGCGACTACTTCGTCGGTAATCTGAGATTTGTTGACGCACAGCGTTAACAATGTCTGCTGGTAATGTTTTAGGTCCCGGAAGCCCTCATCGGTCATGTGTGGACATGGTGTGTCAACCCATTGCAGCCCCCACGACGGATTGCAGATACTAAACAATTCGTTGGTAATATATGGCCCCGAAATACGCAGCCCCTTAAGTCCGTGAAGGTGCCGTAAGCGCGAAAACTCTTTGACGGTGAGATTTGTATTCATGATTTCGAGAGTTTGAATGGTTAGTGGAAAATCAAGCAACTCGGACACTTGCCCTGTAGTCGTTCCCAGCCAGCCGTCCGTGGTCTCGTAAGTACCCGCGACGGAGGAAAGTCTTTTGAGACGCTCCGATCCGGATTGCCGCAGAAACACTGTTACGACATTGTTTTTCGACACGGGCTGGACACTGACAATGCGGGCCGGCAACTGGCGATGGGCTCATCGACCGGTGGTCTCTGGGTCAGCAAAAACGAAGGGGACGACTGGAGTGTCATCAGCAATACACTGCCGCAGATTTACGTGGTCCGTTTCAGCAAACGGGCGTGAACTGCCGACCAGATCAGTTTTTGGTAATTGTCTCGTGAAGATTGATCACGGTGCTGGCGATGTTTTGCCATGCGGCCAGTTCGAATTCAGAAACTCCTGCAGGCAGGTCTGATGGGTTTGTCGGCTTCGTTCCGCTGGCATTGTTAATACTGATCTGTGTCTCCAGCAGGTCGCGAAGTGTATTTCGTTCGTCAACTGACGGCATTCGAGCTGTGCACAGCTGAAACATATAGTCAATTTTCCGGTCAACGTCGTCCATCGATCGCTGGTTGAGCACTCGCCGCGCCAGTGCGCCAGCGGCTTCCACATAGACCGGGTCATTCAGCAGCGTCAGTGCCTGCAGTGGAGTGTTGCTGCGTGAACGCTTGACGGTACACGCCAGACGAGCTGATGCGTCGAAATTAATGAAGCTGGGATACGGGGCTCCTCGCTTCAGGACTACGTAAAGACCGCGTCGATATTTGTCTGTGTCCGGGCTGACCTCGTAACTGTAGGCTGTGCCGCCTACTTTGGACCAGATTCCGTCAGGCTGATACGGACGGATGGAAGGACCGAACTGCTTCAGGCTGATCAGACCGGATGCAGCCAGAATGTTGTCACGAATCATCTCTGCGTCCATCCGAAAACGGGGCCCGCGCGCCAGCAGCCGATTCAGATCGTCGTGTTGCTGGAGATCGGGCGTCACGATGGACGCCTGCCGATAGGTCGCCGACAGCAGAATGGTTCGCAGCAGTTTCTTCATCGACCAGTCATTCTCCATGAACTCAACCGCGAGCCAGTCCAGCAATTCCGGATGGGAAGGTGCATCGCCCTTGACCCCAAAATCTTCCACGGTCGCCACGATGCCGTGGCCAAAGATTTCCGCCCACCATCGATTGACCGTTACCCGCGCCACCAGGGGATTCCGACGATCGACCAGCCATTTGGCCAGGGTGAGTCGATTGGGCGGGCCATCAACAGACGCATGAAGAATCTGTGGGGTGCCTGCCTGCACTGGTTCGCCGTGACTTCGATAATCCCCTCGCTCAAAAATGTATGACGTACGCGGCTGTTCCAGCTCGATCATGACCAACGTCGTGTCAGCCACGACTGCAGCAATTTGCTTATTGACTTTGGCAATTTGCTTAACGATTTGTTTCGTGTCCATATCCAGTTTTGCTCGGTAGTCGAGCAGTTTTCGTGTCTGTTGTTTTGTCCACTTCTCGGGTGACGTCGTGAGCGCCGCAATAATCTCGGCCGGAACTGTTTCTGCATCAACATTTCCTGTGACCGCCGAAAGACGAAATCTACCGATCGACCGAGCGCCGCCGTAATCATGCTTCAGAGTGAAGGAAATTGTGGTGGATTCGGATACGTCCAGTGGTTCTTTCAACATGAACCTGGCCCAGTGTGGTTTGCCGAACTTCGGTGCAATCGCCCAGCCTGTATTCTTTGTGTAGTTGAACACACCGTTCACATCCCAGTTGGTCTGTTCGAAATCTGCCACCGCAGAATCGAATTCCAGAACGCGAGCGGTCTCTCCATTTGTTTCCGACACTGTCGCTGAAACTCGATTCAGTACGAAGTTGGTCCGCGTGGCATCTCCACGGCCCGGTCCTGTCCCCGGAAGTGAGTCGTGCGTCAGTACGTCCAGGCGAATCGCCGAGATTCCGGGTTGATTCGTTGTGACAGCTACGGTGTAGGTGTCCCTGTCTGGCGGATCGTTGCCGACAAGAAGGATGGAGCCGTCGTCGAGAAGCTCATGAGTGTCCGTTGCCCCCAGTGATTTAAAATCAACGACCTGCATGGCATGCGTTTGGGGCTGTTCACCGACGGTGGCCGCCAGTTCGACGCTCCATTCCTGAAGTGATCCGGCCAGTGTCTTTCTTCGCTGGTCACGTCTGGACCGCAACGCGGTCAATGTATCCTGCAACAATTTTCGCTGTGCATCCTTCTGTGGATTTGTCAGGGGCATTTTGGGCCCGCGAAAGGCAATTGAGCTGGGCGTTTTCGGGTTGGCTCGATCAGCCTCGGCCTCTGTGCTGTTGAAGTACGCCAGCAGTTGATAGTAGTCCTTCGCGGTAAATGGATCGTACTTGTGGTCATGGCATTGAGCACATTCCAGCGTGGTGCCCAGCCATACAGCGCCCGTTGTATTGACGCGATCGATCACCTGCTCAAGCCGTGTTTCCTCGGGCAGTGACCCGGCTTCGACATTTGTGGGGGTACAGCGATGAAATCCGGTTGCGATTCGTTGTGCTTCAGTCGGGTTGGGCAGCAGGTCACCGGCAATCTGTTCAATGGTGAATCGATCGAATGGCATGTCCTCGTTCAATGCTTGGATCACCCAGTCGCGGTACGCCCAGATTTGACGCAGGTTGTCGCGCTGGAAACCGTGCGAATCAGCATACCGAGCCAGATCCAGCCAGGGGCGGGCCCAGCGTTCGCCAAACTGAGGTCGCTGCAGAAGTTCGTCGACAATTGTTTCATAGGCGTCGTCAGACGGGTTGGCGATGAACGTTCGTATTTCCTCCGGCGTGGGTGGTAGACCGATCACATCAAAAAATGCTCGACGAATCCGCGTCTCCGGTGGTGCCTCTGCTGACGGTCCCATGCTTTCTCGCTGCAGACGTGCCAGCACGAACTGATCGATGGGGTTCCTTGCCCAGTCGGTGTTGTCAGGTCCTGGTGGTGTCGGCCGCTCAGGTGCAACGTAAGCCCAGTGTGTCTGCACCTGAAAATCTGCCGGCCATTCGGCGCCGGCCTCAATCCAACGCAGCAGAATTCTGATTTCGCGCACCTTCAGCGGCTCACCGATGGCCGGCATGATTTCGTCATGGCCGGCCGGAAGTGCGACTCGGCGGAACAGTTCACTTTCTGCGGGCTGGCCTGGAACGACTGTTTCGGATTGAAGAAAGTACTCGCGGCTGTCCAGCCTCAGGTCTCCTTCCTGTTTCCGGTCGCCATGGCATTCGAAGCAGCTTTTGCGAAGAAGTCCATACACATCGCGTTCGAAGCGAATTTCGCTTTGCACAACGACAGGCGTCCACAACGCCAAAAACATAAACGTCGCACTTGCCGCTTTTGTAATCATTCCGGTCTTCATTGTTCTCACCGATAGCGATGCCCAGTACACTTCGTCGACAAACAGTCATGGTACAGCGATTCACGCTGATTTGTGACCGCGTAGAAGGAATTTCAACTGCAGTTTCGTTACTCCCGCGAGCCAGTATTGTTCAGGGGCAAACAGTCAACTGCTCTATGGTGATTTTCGAAAACACGCAGTCGTACGGGTTCGTGGGAAGAATGGATAGCAGGCCGTAACACGTTTTTCGCGGCCGTGATACAGCCCAGTAGGCTGTAAGTTTACAAGGACTCAGACGCGAATGAAGATTGAACACACCGCTTTCAATGTAGAAGAGCCGGTTCTGATGGCCAGATGGTATGTCGAGCACCTGGGGCTGACCGTTCAGCGGCGAACGACCGGTGCTCCGTATGCGCATTTTCTGTCGGATGACAGCGGTACGGTGATGATCGAGATTTACGGCAACAGGGATGCTCCCTTGCCCGATTATCGAAACATGAATCCCGCGGAGCTGCATCTGGCGTTTGTGTCCAGTGATGTCGCGGCCGATATGCAGAGACTTCGAACTGCAGGAGCGTCTGTTGTCGCGGATGTTCACCAGCTGGGCGACGATACGTTTGCGATGTTACGAGATCCATGGGGGTTGCCGGTTCAACTGGTTCAGCGGGCGACACCGATGATCTGACGAGTGAGACACGGGGCGTGGCCAGATGGCTTTCACCCGGCCCAGCATCACGTCATTGTGTACGTCTCGAATGGATGACTACACGGGGTTCCTCGACTGACCTGCATTTGCCGCAGCGCCGGCTGGATCACAATGGAAAAGACGGTCGTCCAGAAGCCGTGCTGAGGATCAGGGTTTTTGTGTCGACAAATGGAAGTCGGGTGTCCACTGTGGTCCTGCAGCGCGTTCTTCACCTGCTCGGCATCCGGAGTGTCGCCCCCAAGCAGCAATTCATCGATTCGTTTCTTGCGGGGGTGAGATTGAATCAGTTCTGTGAAATCAGCGTTGATGTGCTGGAAGTCAGAGTGGACGCAATGGTTGGTGTGTGTCACACAGTCGGCATTTGTCGGCGTCAGAATGCGAACAGCATCGATCGTCGCTTCCAGATTGGCCGGACCCTGGGGGGTGGTCATCATAATGTTGACGGGAATGGCTCGGTGAGCAGAAGAAAGGACAGTGGCGGCTTCATTAAGTGATTTTGCGTCGTACATCTGCCGCAGAATGAAGTAATGCGGAACACCAGTGGAACGAGACGGTGCAGGCAGCGTGTTGACGCAGGCTCCGATACCGGTGTCTGAAAACCCGAGATATGAAATTAAACCGGCCTGCGTGCACATCATCGTGGCCGGCTTATTTGTTGGGCGGCGCGTCAGCACGACGGTGAACTCGTCCAGTATCGGGTCGTTGTCCCAGTTCTGTGCAACGATCGGTGTGTTGGCACCGTGACCGGCAACCGATAGTGACGTACAGCCGGATT
The DNA here is from genome assembly GCA_029247265.1 of Fuerstiella sp. Classification (GTDB taxonomy): domain Bacteria; phylum Planctomycetota; class Planctomycetia; order Planctomycetales; family Planctomycetaceae; genus Fuerstiella. The sequence goes on along the minus strand of JAQWLN010000073.1, from coordinate 15,154 downwards.
CTTCGTCGCCTGTCAGCTGGTTTCGAATCTGGAGCAGCATCAGATCTGCTTCGGAGACTCCGGCGGCTTCGGCCATTCCCTGAAGTTCCTCCAGCAGCTCCGGACACCATTCAGCGACACAGCGAGTGGACTCCGCAACTGCAGCGGCTGCGCGATCCGCTGAAACGTTCATCGTTTTGTTGACACGATCCAGCGCGATCTCGCAGAATCGGCGAACCTGCTCACGAGCGGCTTCGCCGATCTGCTGTCCGAGATGCCGTGGATGCCCGGAAACTGTGAACTCGGGATAACGCGTCGATGTCATGCTATGGCCCCGGGACTGCAGGAGTCAGGTCCAACAGACCTAGCCAGGCAGACTATCGATCAGGGAATTGGCCGTCAAACATGTCAGCCGCAGCTCGGCCCTGAGGCGCCTCGACGAAACTCGCGTCCACCACTACCAGTCCACGTCAGTGCGCGTGTGGATTCGACCGGAGATGTCCGTTACGTGCGGGTTGTTGCAGGTGAGGCGGTCCATAACCGTATCGACAGGCACATTTGACATTTCGCAAACCACGGAAATAGTTTCATGGGGCACACGCCGCGTCGCGACACAATTACCGAATGACTGTTCGAGTCGCCCCTTCCAGTCGACCTGGTCAAGCCATTTCGGAATAAGTCCGAGCACTCGCTGATCTCCTCCGAACCCGCGAATCATAGCCCACGCGCCTTCCGGGAACCTGTACGTTTTCCGTCCTGACGTATGACTCGGGCCTTCATACTTATCGGACGCGCTCATCAGAAAATGAGTGGCTTCGCCAACAACTCGGGTTCGGAACTCTTCAATCGTGATGTCTTCCGACGCAAGTGTGGAAACCAGCGTCTGGTCATGGGAGCGGAGGTGTCGGTCATGTGATCGTCGCAGACGCATCCACAACCGAATGCTGCGATGCATTTTCAGTGGCGGGACGAGAGCACTCGATCTGTGACGTTGTGTTCTGATTGTGTTGATTCATGACGGAATCACTATTGTCCGATTTCTGGTAAACTAAAGTCTTCAGCGGTTCTGCTGAATCTACGGCAGGAATGTCGCATCGTTCTCGGGCGACGGCTTCCGGAGGTTGTTCGTTCTGTGTCGTAAACTCAATTTTCCACGCCCGTTCTGACGACTTTTTTGCTCGATACAGGCAATCGTCAGCGGCTGTGAACAGATCGGCCGACGGGCTTTCAAGAAAGTTGTGATGTCTGACTGCCGCCCCAATACTGGCCGAAACATTGACAGGTTCGCCGTCGACGTTCACCTGGATTTCCTCAAGGCCGCTTCGCAGGCGTGAGACCGGAATCTGAATGTCTCCGGGAGCACAGCCAAGGCACAATGCGACAAATTCGTCGCCACCGAAGCGGGCTACGACGTCGTAGGAACGCATGGACAATTCCAGCTTTCGCGCGACTTGAACCAGGACCTCGTCACCGACGGCATGCCCAAATGTGTCATTGATGCCTTTGAAGTTATCCAGGTCGACGATGACGATGCCGACGGAAGTTTTTGTACGTTCTGCTCGGCTCCATTCCTCGGCAAGTCGTCGTTCATAAGCCAGCCGGTTCATGAGTCCGGTCAGCGGGTCCGATAAGGCGGCGTTGAACAGTGATTCCAGCCGCGCCCAGCTCAGAAACAGGTCGCCCTCGACTGCCAGACCGAACAGTTCGTCGCCCTCGCGAATCGCAGAGCAGTTAAGCGTGTCTTTCCTGATTGAAGGGCCACGGAGCCCGTCATTGGTGAACGAGAGCTTTGACATGGTTTCAATCGGCACGGACTGCCAACGTCTGCGTTCAAACGGGTTATCCGCGTTCAGCCGGCGGGCAATTTCGCTTCTCCGTACGACGCCCATGATTCGATTGTCGTCGTCGGCCACCAGAATGTAGCGACTCCCACTTTCGCCGGTTTCGTCCAGTTCGCCCAGCAGAGTCTCTCGATGCACGACACGCGGGGCGTCGTCACTTTTCTGTGACGAAACCTGAATGACGGCCGCTTCTGCCCTGAGTGCATCTGACATCTGGTATCGTCAACAATTCGTGCAATGAGAAGAGAATGTCGTTTGAGAACTGATCGACGTGGGGACCGTGTGTGCGGCGGTGTCACCCGCAGTGTCCCACTCATGGAACGTAGCTCGGGTTTTCCCGCCAGCGTCGGCGAATTGAACCATTCGGGACAGATAAGGGAATCACGTCGCAATGATTGTGCCGGTAACATGGGCTGTGCGCCGCCGCGAGGCGGTATCCGAGGTGCATCGAAGTACGGAACGGCTGTTCCCGATGTGTGGTGACGGCCGATACCACGTTTCGACACAACCTTCACGCTCAACTTTATGGAAGCAGGGGACGTTGGGGCGATGACACAGCTGTCCTGCAATTTGAGGTGTAACGTGCGGTGGCAGCGGTCGTGGTCCTGAGCGGCAAAGACGTCTGGAAAAAACGGAGACTTCAGTTCACAATGCGTTGATGTGATGAGTCCAAAGCCGCTGGACGACAACACCCGTCCACTGTAATGGTCAGAACGATGCGGCCATGAGAGATGTGGGGAATTGAATTGTTCAGGTTCAATTACGTTCATTGTGGCCTCAAGTCAGCGAAGAACACTGCAATGTTGAACATTTCCGCAGCGGTCGGTCTGATGCGACGGCTGCCGACAGACTTTTTCATGACACATATGACGAATCGTGGAAGTGACGCGATGCACATCTCGCAGCTGTTTGTTTTTCTGTGCGTCGCGTGCTGCCAGTTGTCCCCGCCGGTTGTGGCACAGCAGGGATACTCATTGCAGGTTGAAGTGTTGACGCAACCGTTGCCAGGAGTTGGACGGCATACACAGCAATGGGCCCGAGTTTTTCAGGAAATGGGACGACGGGCCAGGTTCCGTGGCGGAAGAAACGGCGAAAAAAGTCGGCTCGAGCACACGGGTGTCCAGGGGCGAAATGCCGTAAAGGCGGTTGGCATTCTGCAGACGGATGGTTCCCTGGTCTTTCTGGATCGCAAATTCGTGACGACGAATCTCAAGCCTGTGGAAGAGTGGCTGAAGCGTCTGGAGTTGTACGGCGCAGCCGGTCCTCCCAACGAAAGTCCGACATGGGGACTGTCGGAAGAACAATACACGAACGTCCTGAAGCAGCTGAGTCAGTCCGTGGAGACTCCACTGAACGTGCGAACGCCGATGACACTCATCGACAGTCTGGATTTGCCGTCTGGTTTTCAAGTGACATTTACGGACGCGGGACGCCAGCGAGCATTTTCGAAAACGACCATCGCCCGAACGACTGACAGGTATAAAGGCCTCAGTAAGGGCAGCGTACTGGCGGTGGCATTGACACAGTTCGGGCTGGGGTTTCGCCCCAAATCCCGGCCAGGCGGAGGTGTCCGGATAGAGGTCGACGCCGGCACGGAATCCGACAACATGTTTCCGGTCGGATGGAAGAACACGGCCCCCATTACAACTGTCGCCCCCGGACTGGCGAAGTCTGTGACGGTTGACCTTGAAGGCGGTGAAATGGACGCACTGATTCAGGTGATCGCCGAACGTCTTGAAGTGCCCTACTTCTACTCGCACTTCGCACTGCTTTCGAACGGCACAGATGTTTCGACGCTGAAGTACGCACGCAAACCCGACAGGCTGTCGCTGTTCAGACTGATGGACATCATCGGAAAGAAACACGACCTGGGCCTGAGCCTTCGCACCGACGAAGCCGGACATTTGTTTCTATGGGTCACCACAGCGGCTGAGCACAACGCCTTTCGTAAGCGATTTTGAATTATATTCCGAGGGGCCGACACTCAGCGTGGAATGCAATTGACGTCTGTAGATGTCAAAGATCACGGTGTTGAATGTGTCTGTTCGGTCGGATTCGCAGTTGTCGGATTTTCGTATTCACTTTGGGTGCATCCTTTCAGCCTCAATGTACGAACCCGATGAATTGCTGCAAAAGTGGGAAAATGGCGGAGTTCATGTCTGCAGCGATTTATCGTCGCAGTGATCCGCCTCACAATTGGTTTGCGTTTGATGGAACATCTCCTGCTCCCTTATTGACTCGCCGATTCACAACGACCTAAGGATATTTCTACATGGCCATCACGGCTTCCCTCATACCTGCACACGAAGTTGACGCAGACTGGCTTGTTGTCCTTGTCTCAGACACACCCGAATTTCAGGGGCGAATACGCGATCTTGACGATGTGCTCGGTGGAACCATTCGGGCGACCATCGAACAGGAAGATTTTGAGGCGACGCCAAACGAAGTGCTCCCGCTTTATCAAAGGGCTGGGGTGGCGGCGACGAACCTTATTGTGGTTGGCATCGGTGCAGCTGCAGACTGTGATGTTCGATGTCTGCGTCATGGAATGCTGGCCGGATTGCGGAACTGCTGCATGAAGGCGGAGCAGTCGGTGGCCATGTTGGTGGACGAAGGCGTTAGTGAACAGATTTCGACGTCTCTGGTCGCTGAGACTTTTGCCGACACTGTGGTTTCCGGACCGGTTGACGCTGACGTGTATAAGGCTGAACTAAAACGACATCCGTTCGCCGACGCCACATTGTGCTTAGCGGACACTGGCGACGTTGAGCAGGCACTTGATACAGGCGCAATCGTCGGCAGTGCGTGCAACGTGGTGAAGGATCTTGTGAATCGGACCGCCAACGATATTTATCCACAGACATTCGCCGCCTGTGCTGCTGAGATTGCGGAAGACTGCGAAGTGGAGTGTGTGATTCTGGACGAAACGCATCTGGCTGCGGAAAAGATGGGAGCGCTGCTGGCAGTGGCCAGAGGCAGTGAGAAGCCACCGCGAATCGTGAAACTAAGCTACCGGGGGGCCGACAGTGACGCTGAAACAGTCGCGATTGTCGGGAAGGGAGTTACGTTCGACAGCGGCGGATATTCGATCAAACCGAGTGACAGCATGATTTCGATGAAGGCCGATATGGCAGGCGCTGCGACTGCACTGGGCGTGATTAGTGCCGTAGCCACCCTTAAGCTGCCGGTGAATCTTTCCGTATATCTGGGGCTTGTGGAGAACATGATCAGCGGCAGTGCCTATCGGTTGGGTGATGTCGTCACTGCCCGCAACGGAACAACAATTGAAATTCACAATACAGACGCCGAGGGGCGTCTGGTCCTGGCGGATGTGCTGAGCTACGCGGTGGATGACGGTGTCGACGCAATCATTGATCTGGCGACGTTGACGGGTGCGTGCGTGGTCGCTTTGGGTGAAGATATCACCGGAGTGTTCGCCAACAGTGAAAACCTCAGTGATCGCATCAGAAACGCTGCCGATTCGACAGGTGAGTTTTTCTGGCCGATGCCGATGCACAAGCATTTCGAGCCGCAGCTTAAAAGCCACGTGGCAGACTGTAAGAACGTCGGTCCCCGATGGGGCGGGGCCGTCACGGCCGCAAAGTTTCTGGAAAAGTTTGTCAAAGACACCCCATGGGTGCATCTGGATATTGCCGGACCTTCGTGGGCCGACTCGGGAACGGCATGGCAGGACTGCGGGGGCACCGCCAGCTGTGTGCGAACGTTGGTCGAAATTTTCCGTTCTGAATAGAGTTCGCTCTGTGATATTGCGCACAATGCTGGAGCAGTTGTCAGGACGCATGTGGCCGTGGAGCAAATGGTAAATCGATTTTCCTGCCCGGAGAGGTGTTTTACAGGGCCACACGACCCTGTAAAACACTGTATTGCTGCTGACCTGAAGAGACTCTGTGTTATTCAGCGTCTATCAGTCGTGCGGTGCCGTGGATGGCCGGAAATTGCCTGTCTGGTATCGTTGTTGGCAGCTTCTCCAGCGGGTAAACTAGGGATCGACCAGAGTAACACTGAAAAACGTGACTTGCGTTCTATGCGTCGGTCGGATTCAGTCAGCCTGGTCAGCTCAGCCTGCTCTGTTTCCGTTCTCCGCAACGGTGTCCCGCCTCAATGCTATTCTCGCTCGTTCTGAGTGACGTTCCCGCAAAATGATTCCCGTGACCGAAACTACTATCAATTCGAATCCGCAAGTGGGTTCCGCCGTACCGTTTGACTATCAGCCGCGCACTCGTGTCGTGTTTGGTATTGGCAGCTTTTCCCGACTTGGAGAGATCGCCGGTGAATTTGGCAATGGGCCGGTGCTGCTGGTAACGGATCCGGGCTTGAAGCAGGCTGGCCACGAAGACACAGCCACAGCGTCTCTTCAATCCAGAGGGTTGAAGGTTGCTGTTTTCGATGAGGTCGCGCCCAATCCCACAACAGACGATGTGGATCGGTGTGTGGAGTTCGCGAAGGGCCAGGGGATTCAGTTGATCGTCGGTCTGGGCGGTGGCAGCAGCATGGATTGTGCGAAGGGGGCAAATTTTCTGCTGACAAACGGCGGTCGCATGCACGATTACAAGGGCGTGGGCAAAGCGACTCGAGACATGCTGCCGATGATTGCCGTCCCCACAACTTCCGGCACCGGCAGCGAGGCTCAGTCTTTTGCCGTGATTGCAGACGCCAAAACCCATATGAAGATGCCGTGCGGAGATTCCAGGGCGGCCTGTCGCGTGGCAATTCTGGATCCGGAACTCACCGTGACGATGCCTCGGCCTGTGGCTGCAGCGACTGGTATCGACGCGATGACGCACGCCATTGAAAGCTATGTCACGAAGAAGCGTAATCCAGTCTCCCAGATGTTTGCTCGTCAGGCATGGGCACTGCTTTCGAAATCGTTCTCTGTGGTCATGAACCGCCCCAGGGACCTTGAGGCTCGCGGGAACATGCAGTTGGGAGCGCACCTTGCCGGAGCAGCCATTGAAACAAGTATGCTGGGCGCCGCACATGCCACGGCCAACCCGTTGTCGGCACACTTCAACACGGTGCATGGCATTGCGGTAGGTGTCATGTTACCACATGTGATCCGGTGGAATATTCCGGAGGTTGGCCACCTTTATCGTGACCTTGCCATCTCGGCCGGCTGGGCCGGACGGGGCGACACCGATGAACAGGCTTCTGAAGCGCTGGCTGAAGGCTTTACGGAGCTGGTGGCGGCTGCGTCGATGCCGCATACGCTGACGGATGCTCTTGAATTGCAACTCAACGACGAAATGCGGAATACTCTGGCCGAAGAGGCGACTCAGCAATGGACGGGGACGTTCAACCCGCGAACAATGGACCTGGATTCGTTTCGGCAACTTTACAGGAGTGCTACGTGAAACGAGATCCTGAAGCGACATCTTTGATCCGGCAGCCCATCCCGGTTGGGAGTTTATGCATGTCAAAAAAATTTACTCGACGCGAAACACTAGCGGCTATGTCAGCCGGGGCGGCGGCGTTCCTGACTGATGGATTTGCAGCCGGCGCTTCGTCTACCGAGTCGACCTTGGCAGGTCCGACGGAATCCAGCTGGGTGTCGTTTCGAAATGGTCCCGCTCAACGAGGCATCGCAAAAACGGTCCTGGCAGCGAAACCCGAACTCAAGTGGGAAGTTGTCTCACGAGATGGGTGGCTGGCGACATGTGCAATCGTGGGCGACCACGTCTACGCTCCTGCTCTGCAGGGCTATCTGCACTGTTTCGACCGGTCGACCGGGGCAGAACAGTGGCGATACCGCACGATCGAAAGTACTGACGAAAAAAAATTCGCCCCCGGGTTCAAGGCGGCTCCGCTGGTCACTGCAGAGGCCGTCTATGTCGGCGACGAGGACGGTATTCTTCATGCTGTCGATCGAGTATCCGGCAATGGGTTGTGGAAGTATGCCACCGATGCTGAAATCGCCGGCGGGGTTGCCGTCTATCAGGACAAGTTGCTGCTGGCATCACACGATGCATTTCTGTACTGCCTTTCGAAGGCGGGCGAAGAGAAATGGAAGTTTGAAACGAACGACCGCATCAACTGCTCGCCGGGTATCGCTGACCATTTTACCTTTGTGTCCGGCTGCGATGAACACTTGAGAGTGATCGACCTGAACAGCGGAGAAGAGGTGCGGGACGTCGCTATGGAATCCTATCTGATCGCGTCGCCTGCCATTGTTGACGAGATGCTGTATGTCGGATCTGAGGCCGGTGTTGTGTCGGGCGTCAACTGGAAGACCGGTGAGATTAAATGGCGGTATGAGAGCGATCGCCCCATGCCGTATCATGCGTCTGCCTCTGTGACGAACGAACTGGTTCTGGTTGGCAGCCATGATAAGAAATTCCATGCGATTGATCGACATACCGGTGAAGGACGCTGGGCCTTTTCGACGAAGGCCAGAATAGAATGTTCTGCCGCCGTAGTGGACGACAGAGTCTTTTTCGGGTCTCGCGATGGAAATATCTACGGCCTGTCTGTCGCTGAAGGGAGTGAGGTCTGGAAGTTTAATGCGGGCAAGTCGATTACGGCCGGCATCTCGATTGGAGAAGGCTGCATGGTGGTCGGAGAAGATGACCATAACGGCAAGCTCCGGTGTTTTGCATAGGCCTTACTGACGGATCTGTTCCGGTGTTACTCCAACACTCACGTGTGTATCAACATAAACGAAAACCATGACAACAACTGACGTTTCAACCGCCACCGAAGTTGGCAGTTATTTTATCTCGAACTATCCACCGTTTTCGTTGTGGACAGAACAGAACGTACCGAAGGTTCTGGAGGCCTTCGATCGCTCCGTCCAGCAGACAGAAGACACGACCGCGGGACTGTACATTCACGTCCCGTTCTGTCGCAAACGCTGCAAGTTCTGTTACTTTCGCGTCTACACAAATCAGAATGCAGCTGCCATCGAGGAGTACGTTCAGGCGTTGATCCGCGAAATTGAACTGCTCAGTCAGCAGAGCGGTGTTCAGGGCCGCGAACTGGAATTCGTCTACTTTGGTGGCGGCACACCATCCTATCTCAGTTCCAAACAACTGCGTTCACTCAGAGAACGCATGAGCGAGCATGTCACGTGGGATAAGGCAAAGGAAGTCACATTCGAGTGCGAACCCGGCACACTGAGTCTGGATAAGCTGAAGACGCTTAAGGAAATCGGAATTACCCGAGTCTCACTGGGGGTTGAAAACTTCGACGATGGCATCCTGGAAACCAACGGTCGCGCTCACTTATCACCGGAAGTAATGAAGGCCTACGACTGGATTCAAAGTGTCGGGTTTCCTCAGGTCAACATCGACCTGATTGCGGGAATGGTGGGCGAAACTGACGCCAACTGGCAGCAGTGCATCGATAAGGCCATCGCGATGCAGCCGGATAATATCACGGTTTATCAGATGGAGTTGCCCTTCAATACGGTGTACTCAAAGGAAATGAAGGAACAGGGTGTTGAATCTCCCGTGGCAGACTGGCCCACCAAACGACGTTGGGTCAGCGAAGCGATGGACCAGATGATGGCAGCGGGCTATCACATTTCCAGTGGTAATGAACTGGTCCGGAATCCGGAAACGGATCACTTCGTTTATCGAGACAATGTTTGGCGAGGCTGCGACCTGATTGCGACGGGCGTTTCTTCATTCGGCCACTTCCAGGGCGTTCACTACCAGAATCTCGATCGTATTGAAGACTACATAGAAACGGTGAATACCGGTAAGTTGCCCATAAATCGAGCACTGAAACCGAGTGAGCATCAAATGCTGATTCGCGAAGTCGTCCTGCAGATGAAGGAAGGGCATATCAGTGGAAACACGTTTGGCGAGAAATTCGGGGTCGACATTTTTGCTCAGTTTGCTGATGCCTTCGCCAATCAGCAGTCCGCTGGATATCTGACCGTTGACGGCGATAATGTACAATTGACCCGCAAAGGACTGTTGCAGGTTGACAGTCTGCTGCCCGAATATTTTGAAGAAGAACACCGCGCCGTTCGTTACACCTAAAATTCGATGATCGATGGAGTCTGCTGCCTGTGAATCCGTTAATTGAACTCAAACAGCTCTGTGCGCTGTTTCCTGAGCCCGAGGGTCAACCGCTGTACCTTTCGGCCGAACATATTGCGCGTGAAGCCACGCCGGAGCCGTACCATCGGATGCTGGTGCACGAGCACCACATGACCGTGACCATGGAAAGCTATCATGACTGTTCCGTCGATGTCGAAGTCGTCGATTCCCGGTACGAAGGCGACATGTACTGCCGCAAGATACTGTTGAGCAAACAGGGGACCACTGACGTCGTGCAGTTTGGAATTGTGCGTTTTAATTTCAGCTTCGTCACGGACGCAGTCCGCCGGGAAATTGAATCGGAATCGATCCCGCTGGGGCGAGTGCTGATTCAGCATAATGTTCTCAGGCATATCGACCTGGGTGCAATTGTGAAATTTGAAGCGGGACCGGGGTTGAGTCGTTATCTGCCCCTGAAAGAAGGACAAAGTACGTTTGGTCGCATGGCGACGATCTTCTGCAATGGATCTCCCGCTGTGGATTTGCTGGAGATCTCAGCCCCGCTCAGTTGAAAAATGTTATCCCGTGATCGTCGCACGTCTCAGCTTTGTTTTTTGCTGATATTTGACTCCATTAACATTTCTTAGTGTTCTCGCCCACCGTTGACGTTACTCCTTAAACGCATATCGCATGATCCAGCCCAATCCTGAGTCGCCCATCAATTACCTGCCACCATTGCAGGATCATTATGATGTGATCGTGGTTGGCGGAGGACCTGCCGGGTCAACGACAGCCGCATTGGTGGCAGAATATGGACACAGCGTGCTGCTGCTGGAGCGAGCTCAGTTGCCGCGATTTCATGTTGGAGAATCACTGATTCCGGAAACCTACTGGCCTCTGAAACGACTGGGGCTCATTGAAAGACTGAAACAGTCTGCATTTCCACGCAAATACAGCGTGCAGTTCGTCAGCGACGGCGTGAAGGAATCCGCTCCGTTCTACTTTGAACTCTACAACCAGCACGAAAGCAGCGTGACATGGCAGGTCGATCGAGGAGAGTTCGATCAAATGCTGATGGATCGGGCCAAAGAACTGGGCACCGTTGCTCATACTTCCGCGCACGTGACGGAGATTCTGTTTGAAAACGAGCAGGCGGTGGGAGTGAAGTGTCGCCTGCTGAATGAGGATGGAGGTCGCACGGAACGGGAAATCCGCTGCAAGGTGGTGGTTGATGCGACAGGACAGTCCGCGTTTATCAGCAGTCGCCGCGGACAGCGAGACGCGGACCCGATGCTGAAAAAGGGGACGATCTGGACGTATTGGCAGGGCGCTCATCGCGATTCCGGCAAAGACGAAGGGGCGACGCTGATCATGCAGACGCCCGGGAAAAAGTCGTGGTTCTGGTACATCCCGCTGCAGGATGATGTTGTGAGTATCGGGTGCACCGGCAGCATGAATTACATGTTCGGCAAAGACGCCGGGAGCGTGGAGGCAGTTTATGATCGTGAGCTGGCTCGGTGTCCAGCGATGCAGAAGCGACTGATGAACGCAACTCGGTGTACCGATTTCTTCACCACGAAGGACTTTTCGTATTACTCACGCGATGGTGCAGGACACGGTTGGCTGTTAGTCGGAGACGCCTTCGGGTTCATTGATCCGGTGTATTCCAGCGGGGTCTACCTTGCGCTCAAGGGGGGAGAGTTCGCGGCGGATGCAATTCACGACGCGCTGGAGCGTGGTGATTTGAGCGGACCGCGACTGGGGCAATGGCAGCCATTGTACAAGCAGGGCATCGAAAATTTCCGCAAACTTGTTTACGCATTCTATGCTGAGGATTTCAGCTTCGGAATGTTTCTGAAGGAACACCCTCAGTACAAATCAAACATGGTCGACATTCTTGTCGGTGACGTGTTTAAGCCAGGCGTCGGTGATATTTTCGACGCTATGGGGAGCGTTGAGCCTGCAATGGAGGTTCCGCTCAATCGTCATGCAATGGCCTGATCTTGCACGTGTTCGTGTCCTGGTCACCGTGTGGGCCGGCGTGCGATGACGACGACAGCCGCTGTGCACGACAGATTCTGTCAGCGCACAAAAAAACGGTTCGAACCATGTTCGAACCGTTTGTGACGTTTAACTTGTGCCATCCGCGACTACGAACCGGCCGGAGCAATAATTTCCGGTTTCAGAATGAACGGAAACACTCGCACAGCTTCGCCCGCAGGATGTTCCTTCTTATAAGCCAGCTGAGCAGCTCGGTCAGCCGCAAACTGCAGCCGGGTGAAATCCAGACCGCAGTAGCTGTCCGTGTCCGCTTCAGCGGCCACATCGGCAAACATTTCGCCGGAAGATGCAGCATGGCGACGTACACCGTGGATGCTTCGTTCGCGAACCTTGACTCCGGCTGCTGACAGCTTGATCAGCCCTTTCAGAAATCGCCCGGGCGTGGTGTCTGCACCAGAGACCCGCCACAGACGCTCCCACTCCTCGTGAGCCTCCCAGTAGTAGCCCAGATTGAAGAAGTCGATAGCAAGCAGGTAGTTGCGGTTATCTTTCCATGATTCGGGACTGAGGGCTTTCGGTCCCTGTCCCGGAGCATGCTTGCGGCCGTAGCTATGACCTTTGGGGTCACGAATGGGATGTGGTAACCCCGACGCCGGATAAAATGCGTACTCGGGAACTGGTATGGACGGAAGGAAACGTGGACACTCCGTATCGGCCGTGATCATATGCTGTAGACTCCAAAAAATATCGCCAAAAAAAACGGTCGCTGTTGCCATCCTTCGCAAACACTACCTGATTGACGAGCCCCGCTTTTCACACAACCCCACAACCAGTCGTGATGAATTGACTGGTCAAAACAGGTTGGGTTTAAGATCTGGCGCACTCTTGTAACTGCAATAGTACAGTCAGTGCGGTGAGGCAGGAGTCTCGGGAGGGTAGGTAGTTTGGTTGGATAAGTTGGTGGCGCAGAGACCAATGATTTGTTCCCCCCGACTTTACACGCTTTTTGGCGAACTGCGAGTACTTCTTGGGCGAAATCCACAGATTCCGACCGTTCCCGGACACTGGCGGACAGGTCCACGAATGCCGCCCTGTTGACCTCGCTTTCTCAACCCGAAGAACCGGTGAACCTCGGTCACCGCGGTTCTGACTGCAGCCACCGTGAAAAGGGGATACGACGGGAAATCCCCGGCATTGATGCCAATGCCTGATGAATGTGTTCCGCACTTTCTGAACACGACCGTTCGTGACGACGGTCAGTTCTGCAAAAGCGAACTTCTTTGTAAGCTCCGTAACAGCAGCTGCCTCGATCGATTCAGGCTTCAGAGCTATAGTACGAGAAATAGTACGAGAAATCTGGTGATATCCGGACAACGGATGCACGCGAGAGAAATTACAGACTGGAAGAAATTGCGAAATATGTCGATCACAAACGGATCTCTGAATGTGGATGGAGCCGTTCGAGACCGGTACAGCAATGCTGCTCAGGCGGCGGAAGCTTCATTATGCTGTCCGGTTTCCTATGACGCTCAGTATCTTGAAGTCATTCCCCCAGAGATTATTGAGCGAGACTACGGGTGTGGTGACCCATCAAAGTATCTGCGACCCGGGGATCACGTTTTGGATCTTGGGTCAGGTGGCGGAAAAATCTGCTATATCGCGTCTCAGGTGGTTGGCGCCGATGGATACGTTGTGGGCGTGGACATCAATGATGACATGCTGACTCTGGCCAGAAAGTACCAGGACGAAGTTGCGGAACGTGTCGGATACCGAAATACCGATTTTCGTAAGGGTAGAATTCAGGACCTGCAGCTGAACATGGAGTTGTTCGAGCAGCATCTGTGTAAGCATCCGGCTGATTCGGCCAGCAGCTGGCTGGCTGCAGACGAAACCGCAGCTGCGCTGAGCAAAAGTGCGCCATTGGTCGAAAGCGGCAGCATGGACGCGGTTGTGTCCAACTGCGTTTTGAATCTTGTGAGGACGGAGGACCGCAGGCAATTGTTCTCAGAGGTGTACCGTGTTCTGAAACGTGGCGGACGAGCGATCATCAGCGACATCGTCAGTGACGAAGACGTGCCGGAAGATCTGCAGAATGATGCTGAGTTGTGGAGCGGTTGCATCAGCGGCGCCTTTCGCGAAGACAGGTTTCTGGAAGCCTTTGAAGATGCGGGATTTTATGGTTGCGAAATCGTGAACCGGCAGGAAGAGGCGTGGGCTGTCGTCGACGGGATTGAGTTTCGAAGCGTGACCGTGCAAGCCTGGAAGGGCAAAGACGGCCCCTGTCAGGACCGCCATCAGGCAGTTATTTACAACGGGCCGTGGAAGACTGTCGTCGATGACGACGGGCACAGGTTACATCGAGGCAAACGTATGGCTGTGTGTGAAAAGACTTTCGATATTTACACGTCAGAACCGTACGGCAGCCAGGTGACTCCCGTTCCTCCAGTGCAGCTGGTTCCATTGGACCAGGCCGCGGATTTCGATTGTCACCGTGCAGCGATTCGCAATCCACAGGAAACGAAACAGGGCACCGGGACACTGAACATTCTGCCCGGTGACGATTGCTGCGGAGACGGAGGCAGCTGCTGCTGAGGATCAGCTCCGGGGGGTGTCCGACAATCCTTTTAGTGCTTTTTATTGGTAACCATGAAGCATTTCGGCAGCTTACGTGGATCGCTGATTCGGACAGTTTTCCGGCGGCTCGCCTGGCCGTTGACCACTTCGACCCGCGATTTAGCAACACCGAATTGTTTGCCGATGTATTTCACTAGGTGAGCGTTCGCCTTTCCGTCAATGGGCGGGGCGGTAATCGCAACCTTCAGGCGATCGGCCAACAGGCCTGACACCTGATCGCGAGACGCCTGCGGAGAGACTCGAAGACGAAGCAACAGATCGGCTCCCTCCCAGCGGAAGTGTCCGTTCAACGCACTATCAGGCATCGAATCTGCCGTTCATCCTTCAATGGTCGCGTAGACGCGACACGGGTGGTTGAGATGTCTGTCATGTCTGCACATCGCGGACGTGTATCGTTGTTGATCAGGCGGTTACAGTCGCTTCTGATTGACGGGCGTCGTTGGCACTTTGCCTGAGGCTCGAGCGTGCAGCAGGGGACGCAGACGCATCATAACACGTTCTGCCTCGGCATCGGGAGCCAACGCCAGATTGTGAAATTCCATCGGGTCCGTTCGGTGATCATATAACTCGGTACCCTTCTGACCTTCAGCCCATTCTGTGTACCGCCATCTGTGGGTGCGGATGCTGCAACCCATGACCATCGTTTTTAGTCGGTCGTCAGCAGGGCGCAGCACCTGAGTGACTGCCAGGCCGTCC